>JBBSES010000522.1:0-3719 GCA_038239465.1 Gemmatales bacterium | reverse complement strand
CTTTTTGCTTGTTCGGCTATGCCGGGTTCGCCATACTTTTTCGGCAGGCCGGCCGTTTGCCGGGACTGCTACCTTTTCGCGGGAGAACGTCCATGGGAAGCGAGAGTCTGCAAAAGAAAGTCGGCCGCATCCGTCCGCCGCGCGTGCAAATCACCTACGAAGTCGAAATCGGCGACGCCATGGAGAAGATCGAACTCCCCATGGTCGTCGGCGTCATGGCCGACCTGTCCGGTGCGCCCAGCGAAGCCCTTAAGCCGATGAAGGACCGCAAGTTCGTCCCCATCGACCGCGACAACTTTAACGACGTCCTCGCCAAGGCCACGCCGCGCCTGGCCATGAAGGTGCAGAACAAGCTGACCGACGAGGACAGCAAGCTCGCCGTCGAGTTGAATTTCCGCAGCATGGAAGACTTCGAGCCGGCCCGCGTCGCCGAGCAGGTCGGCCCGCTCCGCGAACTCCTCGAAATGCGCCAGCGCCTCAGCCAGCTGCTGGGCAAGATGGAAGGCAACGACAAGCTCGAAAAGCTCCTCGGCGACGTGCTCGCCAATACCGAGCAGGCCGCCGCTCTGAAGAAGCAGATCGACACCGACGCGGCCCCAACGGAGGTAGGTAAATGAGTGCTCCCCAACAAGCCGCCGCCCCCGCGGCCGGCGCCAAGACCGTCGAGGCGCCCGACCTCCTCGACCAGGTCATCGCCGCCACCAAACCGCAAAGCGACACCGAAGCCGCGCGCGCCAAGGGCTACTTCGGCCAGTTCCTCGACCAGGTCATCAAGCCCGGCCAGGTCGTCTCGAAAGACGTCGAGACCAACATCAAGTTCTGGATTGGCGAGATCGACAAGAAGTTGTCCTCGCAGTTGAACGAAGTGATGCACGCCCCGGAATTCCAGAAACTGGAAGGCACCTGGCGCGGCCTTCACTACATGGTCCACCAATCCGAGACGGGCGAGAATCTCAAGATCCGCGTCCTCAACGTCAGCAAGCGCGAACTGTTCAAGGACCTCGAACGCGCCGTCGAGTTCGACCAGAGCGCCCTGTTCAAGAAGGTCTACGAGGAAGAGTACGGCCAACTCGGCGGCCAGCCCTACGGCATGCTGATCGGCGATTACCAGTTCAGCCGCCACCCGGAAGACATCAGTCTCTTGAAGATGATCTCCAACGTGGCCGCCGCCTCGCACGCGCCGTTCGTCTCCAACGCCGACCCCAAGCTCTTCAACATGGAGCGCTTCACCGAGCTATCGGCGCCGCGCGACCTGGCGAAGATCTTCGGCGGCGTCGAATACGCCTCGTGGAAGTCGTTCCGCGAATCCGAGGATTCGCGCTACGTCGCCCTCACCTTGCCGCACGTCCTCGGCCGACTGCCCTACGGCGAGGAGTTCAAGAAGGTCGATGAGTTCAACTTCGAGGAGTCCGTGGACGGCACGGATAACGACAAGTATCTGTGGATGGGCAGCGCCTGGGCCTACGGCACGCGCATCACCGACGCCTTCGCCAAGTACGGCTGGATGGCGCGCACGCGCGGCGTCCTCGGCGGCGGCAAGGTCGAGGGGCTTCCGGTCCACACCTTCCCGACCGACGACGGCGACGTGGCCATGAAGTGCCCGACCGAGATCGCCATCTCGGATCGCCGCGAGTTCGAGTTGTCCAACCTCGGCTTCCTGCCCCTGCTGCACAGCAAGGGCAACGACTTCGCCGTCTTCATGGGCGCCCAGTCGGCGCAGAAGCCGAAGCAGTACTTCGATCCAGCGGCGAACGCCAACTCCGAGTTGTCGGCCAAGATCAACTACATCATGTGCGTGTCGCGCTTCGCCCATTACCTCAAAGTGATGGCCCGCGACCGCATCGGCTCCTTCATGGAAGTGAAGGACTGCGAACGCTGGTTGAACGAATGGATCATGAACTACGTGATCGCCAACCCCGAGAACGCCGGCGACGAGGCCAAGGCGCGGGCGCCGCTGTCCGAGGCGCGCGTGGATGTCAAAGAGGTCAAGGGCAAGCCGGGGCACTACCAGGCCATCGCCTACCTGCGGCCCCACTTCCAGCTGGAAAAGCTCGACGCCTCGCTGCGCCTCGTGGCGGAGGTTCCGACGAAGAAGGCGTGATCGCGTATTCAACGAGTACCGGGGGCGATCGCGCCCCCGGTTCCCGTGTTCCGCATCACGACTTGTCGTTTCGCGCTTTGACGGGAACCAATAATCCCGCTTCCACCATACCCCGCACCACCTTCAAAAAAGACGGTTGCAACAGCCAAACCTTTTGCTTGGTCTCTCGGGCGAGACTCGCCAATTCCTCGCCGAGCGTGCGGCATTCCCACCAGTGGGAGACGCATCCCACCACGCGCGGATCGGCCTCGCCGGCGTGGCACAGGCCATCCGTGAGATGCAGCCGACTGCTCAATGGTTTGATGCCGACCGATGACACATCATGTTCCTGGCTCCAGCGCACGCCGTCCGCCAAACGCACCCGCTCTTGCAAGAGCGCCGCGTCGTCGCGGTTGGCCTCCAGGAAATCGCGCAGCTGAAAGCCGCGTTCGATGGCGGCGCCGCACGGGCCGACCATTTCCGGCAATTTGCTGGCGCGAAACCAGGTCGTCGGCCGCGAGGTTCGCCGCAGCGTCAGCAGACCGAAACCGACCGCCTCAATGCGTTCTTTCTCGAAATAAGCGAGCCATGCGTCGAACGCCTCGGCCACCCGCGCGGGATCGGTAATGGATTCGCGGACGCGCCGCAGCGCATAGGTCGCCGCTTCCTCCGTGTGCGAGAGCAACACCCAGGCGTCGCAGCCGGTGCCCGCGATCCATGCAGCCGGTCGTTCTTGCCACTGCTGGCCAGGAAAAATAGCCCAATTGCACAGCACCTGGCAAAAACCGCCCTCCTTCAAGTACGCCGGCGCCGCCTGGACGATATCTTGGCACAGCTGATCCGCCGGCCGGCCGCCTTGCGTGTGCCGATGGCCGCCGCCCGGCCCGATGACGAACGGCGGATTGCAAACGATCGCGTCGAACGTCTCCCCCACCACCGGCTCGAAGAGATCGCCGACGCGCCAATCGATATTGCTCACGCCGTTCAACGAGGCATTGAGACGCACGAACGGCAGCGTCCGGGGATTGCAGTCCACGCCCACGGCTTCACTGCCATTCGTCGCCGCGAGGAACGCGAGTACGCCGCAGCCGGTGCCGAGGTCGAGCGTTCGACTACCCCGTCGGTAGATCATGAAGGAGGCCAGCGCCCGCGAACTGGCGCCGAGAGCCATGACCGGCTCGGCCACCGTTTCCGCGTCGTCCTGCCAGTCGCCCGCCAGGACGAGGTTTTCGTAGGGACAAAGTTCCACGATCGCTTGCATTCGCTCCCCGTGCCGGCGCAGCAATCCCATTTCCAGCCACGCTTCGAGCGCGATGGGTTGCAGCAGCGCGGCGACGGCCTCGGCCGACACTTCCTGGCGCAAGAGGAATAGGCGTATCAAGAGATCGAGGGGCGTGCCTTCGCGCGTGCGCCGCGAAGACAGCGGCAACGCTTCCATCCGCTGGCGCAAGGGCGGCAACGTTTTCAGGTCGAGACGCCGCAGGACCGACGCCTCGCGATAGTCGGCCCGCTGTAGCACGTCCGCCAAGACAGCGCATTGTTCGAGCGATGGGGACACGGCCGCTCCTCGCATGTCGAGAATTCGCAGGGTGGGTCGAGCGATAGCGAGGCCCACCGGAGCCTTACCGGATCATGGTGG
>JBBSES010000521.1:0-3720 GCA_038239465.1 Gemmatales bacterium | reverse complement strand
CCGATTTGTTTACGTTTCGCGTACTCCGCGCTCGGGGCGCTAACGCGGCCCCGCTCGCCGGATCGCGGCTCAACGAAGATCGCGCTGAATTCTCGCCGCGCTCCTTCGTATAATGGGGTATGAAGAGTATCCCCCGTCCCGAAAGGTCGTCGCGCCTTTCCCCAAGGCAACCTATGCCGGACCTCGAAGCGAAAATCCTCCAAGCCCTGGCTCGCAAGTCATACGAACCCCTCAAGCCCAAGGCGTTGGCCCGTAAAATCGGCGTGCCCCAGGCGAACTACGCCACATTCCGCGCCGCGCTGCGCGATCTCATCAAGCAGGGCCGCGCCGAGTTCGGCAAGAACCACACCGTCCGGCCGACGCAGCCGCACGGCACCGTCAGCGGCACGTTTCGCCGGGCAAGCACCGGCATCGGCTTCGTGCGGCCGCACCCCGTCAAGGGCCTGGCCGGCCCCGATATCATGATCCGCGAGGCCGACACGCGCGACGCCTCCACCGGCGATAGTGTCGTCGTCCGCGTCACGCGCAAACCGAGCCGGCCCGACCTCGGCCCCGTCGGCGAGATCGTGAGCATCGCCGAGCGGGCCACGCGCCAGTTCGTCGGCACCTATTTCGAGCGCGACGGCCAAGGGCTGGTCCGCACCGACGGCACCGTCTTCAGCCACAGCGTCGCGGTCGGCGATCCCGGAGCCAAGGGCGCCCGGCCCAACGACAAGGTCGTCTTCGAGATGCTGCGCTTTCCGTCGTCGGACGACCGCGGCGAGGGCGTCATCACCGAGGTACTTGGTCCGCGCGGCCAGCCGGGGGTCGATACCCTGTCGGTCATCCGCGCCCTCGGTTTGCCCGACCAGTTTCCCGAAGACGTACTCGAAGAGGCCCGCGAAGCCGCCGCCGCCTTCGACGAAAACGACCTCGATGGCCGTACCGATTTCACGGGCGACCTCGTCATCACCATCGACCCGGTCGATGCCCGCGACTTCGACGACGCCGTCAGTCTCACGCTCGACCCGAAGACGCTTCACTGGCACCTGGTCGTGCATATCGCCGACGTGGGCCACTTCGCGGCGCCCGGCGGCGCCCTCGACCGCGAGGCCCGGCGGCGCGGCACCAGCGTCTATCTGCCGCGGCGCGTGCTGCCGATGTTCCCCGAGGTCATCGCCAACGGCCTCGCCAGCTTGCAGCAGGGCAAGACGCGCTACGTCAAAAGCGCCCTGATCGACTTCTCGCCCGTCGGCCAGCGCACGGCAACGCGCTTCGCCAACGGCGCCATCAAAGTCCGGCAACGATTCACGTATGAACAAGTGTCGATGCTTTTGAGTGAAGGACCGGACGCCATCGCCGTCGAGCCGGACGTGCGCGACCTGCTCTTCCGCATGCGCGACCTGGCGATGCTGCTGCGCAAGCGGCGTCTGAAGCGCGGCGCCCTGGAACTGGCCATGCCCGAGGCCGAGCTGGAGTACGACGAGGAGGGCAAGGTCAGCGGCGCCCACTTCGCCAGCCACGACGTCAGCCATCAGGTGATCGAGGAATTCATGCTGGCGGCCAACGAAGCGGTCGCCACGCATCTGGACGACCTCGAGGTGCCGTTCCTGCGCCGCGTTCATCCGGCCCCGGAGCCGACCAAGCTGGAAGCCTTCGCCCGCTTCGCCGACAGCCTGGGGTACAAGATCGAGCGCCACCTCGACCGCTTCGCCCTGCAGCAAATCCTGGATCGGTCGGCCGACCAGCCGGACGCTTCGGCGGTCCATTACGCCCTGCTGCGCAGCCTGAAGCAAGCCGTCTACAGTCCCGCCGAGGAGGGCCACTACGCCCTGGCGAGCGACAATTACTGCCACTTCACGTCGCCGATCCGCCGCTATCCCGACCTGACGGTGCATCGCTTGCTTGGTCGTTGGCTGCGTACCGGCAAGGCCAACAGTGACGAAGGGGAGTTGGTCGCGCTAGGCGAACACTGCAGCAAGACCGAACGCCGCGCCGAGACGGCCGAGCGCGAGGTTATCAAGATGAAGTTGCTCGCCTACATGAGCGAGCGCATCGGCATCGAGTTGGAAGTGGTCATCACCGGCGTGGCCGAGTATGGCTTCTTCGCCCAGGCCCAGAAGATGCCGGTCGAGGGGTTGGTCCACGTCAGCACGCTGGCGGACGACTACTACCTCTACGACGACGCGACGCACACGCTGACCGGCCGACGGACGAACCGGCGCTTTCGCCTGGGCGACCGGGTGACGGTCACGGTGGTGCGGGTGGACTTGCAGCGCCGGCAGCTGGATTTTCGCATCAACGCGCCGGCGAAGCCGCGCGGGGGACGCGAAACGTAAACCTCGTTCCCAGGCTCCGCCTGGGAACGAGATTACATCGGGTCAGTTGTTATTCTGCGAGGCGTCCTCGCCCCAGATGCGGACGCTGAACCCTTCGAGGTCCACGTCCTCGCCCTTCTCGCCGTCGCTGGGGCCGCCCCGTTCGAGGCTGACGCGGAAGAAGGCCCACAGGCTGATCGGCTCGCCGTGATGGTCGTAGCCGTCAGCGTTGGTGTCGCCTTCGATGAGCCAGTACCACGAGCGCCGTTCGCTGCCGGTCTCGGCCTCTTCCTGCCAGCCCTTCATGACGCGCGACATGGCCTGCATGGCGGCGCGCCAGGTCTTGGTGTCGATCACCTTTACGCGCCATTCGTCGGCGTTGCGCTCCGTCTCGGTGCGCGGCAAGGCGCCGACGGCCTCGAACAGCTTGTGCTCGAGGGCGGCGGCCCGCCAGGGCGAGAACAGGTGAAAGGTGACCTGGGGCGCCTCGAACTGCAAGCCGTGAAAGTCTACGCGCATGAAGGGTCTCCGGGCGCGGCTGAGGCCGCAACCATCATGGTAGCGAGGGAGGGGGGGCGCAGGAAGGGAAAGGGGCGGCAACTCGGGAAGCATCGACGATTTTCCGTTGCACGCCGCCCGCGCGTCTCATACAGTGCTCACCATCCACACCGCAAGCGACACGCTGCCCCCGGAGCGATGCCATGGGAACGAACGAAAGCGCAGCCCCGCCATTGGCGATGGGATTGCGCGTCAACTTGTCGGCCATGATGTTCCTACAGTTCGCCGTCTGGGGGGCGTGGTTCGTCGTGCTGGGCAATTACGCGGGCGCCATGGGTTTCACGGCCGTCCAGATCGGCAGCATTTTCGCCACCATGCCGCTGGGCTGCATGTTATCGCCCATCTTCGTCGGCCAGATCGCGGATCGATACTTTTCCAGCGAACGGCTGATGGCGTTTCTGCACCTCGCGGGTGCCGCCGTGCTTTTCTGGCTGGCGCAAATTAGCGATCCCAGTACTTTCTATTGGGTGCTGCTCGGCTATGCCCTCGTTTATTCGCCGACGCTGACCCTGTCGAACTCCATCGCGTTCACGCACATTCCCGATGCCGCGCGCGATTTTCCGGGCATTCGCGTGCTGGGAACCATCGGCTGGATCGCGGCCGGCTGGCTGGTGACCGTACTTTTAAAGGGTATGGCGAATCAAGCCGCAGTAGCGGACCTGCCCGCCCCGGCTTATTCGGCTCTGTTTGGCGCGACGCGCTTCACGCTGCCACTCCTGCTCGCCGCCGCGTTCTCTCTGATTTTGGGGGTTTCGAGCCTGTTCTTGCCGCATACGCCGCCCTTGGGCAAGCCCGGCGATTCCTTGCCCTTTTTGCGCGCCGTCGGCTTGATGAAGGAACCGTCGTTCGCGGTTTTCTATGGGGT
>JBBSES010000520.1:0-3724 GCA_038239465.1 Gemmatales bacterium | reverse complement strand
GGCAAGGACCGCTCCGTCAAACTCTGGGACGCGACCACCGGCAAGGAGCAAAAGACCCTGCAAGGCCAGGCCTGCGAGGTGCGCTCACTGGCCTTTTCGCCCGATGGCCGCCTCCTCGCCGCCGCCGACCACAACGTCACCCTCTACGATGTCGCCACCGGCCGCGAACGCATGTCGTTCAAGGGCCACCGCCACGCCATCGGCTCGGTGCGCTTCTCACCCAACGGCCGCTTCCTCGCCACCGCCGGCTTCGACAAGACGGTGCGCGTGTGGGATGCCACCGGCGGCGACGACAAACCGCGCGCGGCGCCATAATCGGCTCTTGTCTAGCGGCCGCTTACCATCTCACCCCACCGGCGATTGGAACAAATCGTTGAACCCCTCCGCCAGGGTGGGGTGTGCCGATGGCGATAAAATGCGAATGTAATAGCCCATCTTCTCAGCCTACCTCTTTACGTAAGGGATAAGGCCGATGTAGCTGGCTATTATTGCCAACCGCACGGCCAATGGAACATCCTCCTTCTGGCTCCCCTCCCCTTTAGGGGAGGAGAGAATGCAGGTCACATTTGCAGCGCGGTTGGCAATGGCTGTCGAGGAGTTACCAGACGCATTCTCCCGTGCCGGAATCGGCTCACTTCTCGGGCACGACGTAAATCTGGTACCAGTAGATATTGTTCTTGTCGTCCTTGGCGAAGCCGATGCCGGTCTCGACGTACTCCTTGTCGAACATCGTTTCCTTCAAGCCATCGTTGGTGGACCAGCTGTTAAAAGTGTTGCCGGCGGCCCAGCCGGCGCCCACGGCGACAAGCGCCTTTTCCTTGGCGAACTTGTACCCGGCCGCCTTGAGGCGGTCGGCGTTCTTCTTCTCATCGATCTCTTCGTCGGCGGCGCCGAGCTTGGACATGGCGACGGCGTGGACGCGCGCCAATTCAAAGAGCTTTGGGTTCACCTTTAAAGCTGGCAACTGATTGTTCATGCGCGCCTTGTTCACCAGGTCGAGCAGGGCCTTTTCGTTCGGGTCGATGACGAACGGCTTCTCGGTCAGCTTGGTGGCTACCTGACTCAGCCCGGCGAGGAGCATCCCCCCATTGGCGCCGCTGGCCTCCTTGACCACCTCTTCGATGGCCGGCAGGCTCAGTTGCACCGATGTTTCCACAATAGGACCGGCGGCCACGGCTTGCGTGCTTGCGAAGATGCCAGCGACCAGCGTGGAAACGCCCTTGGGCAGCTTGACGTCTTTCATCGCCGCCGCTAGCTGCTGATTCAGGCCGGGCTTCATCTTGTTCCAGTAGCCCATCATGCCGCCGGCCAGCTGCTGGGCGTGGGCTGGGTTGCCGCAGCGCAGGGCCACGGACATCTTGGCGTTGTTCGGGTCGGCCGTCAGCCACAGGCCCAGCGCCTTGGTTTCCGGGGCGGCCGTTTTCACCGCGGGTTGCAATTCCGGCGGTAGCACTACCACCAACGGCATCATCGATTCGATGCCCTTCTTAATGGTGGCGTCGAAGGGTAGGACCATCCACAGCGCGGCCTTGTCCGCCTTGCGAACCAACTCGACCGCTTCGGGAGCGACGGCGGGCTTGACGCCGTCCGAGGCCAGAAGATTGTCCAGTCCGGCGCCGTCCAGGTTGGTGAGGATCAGGATATTGTCCGAAGGCATGTAGGCAGTCGTGACGTTCGGATCCTTCACGTCGAAGATATACTTGTCCTTGACCTTGCGGGCGCCGACGGAGGAGACGGCCCGCGCCACCTTGCGTTGGTCGAACGGCACCTTGCTGCGGATGATGACGGTGACGAAGTCGGGCCGCGGCGGTTCCTTGCCCGCGAACTTGCTTACATCCATCTGCACCGCGATCAGGATGCGGTCGAACAATTCCGCGGGATCGAGGCCGATCTCCTTTTTCGGATCGAGGAGCAGCTTGGTCTCGCCCCCCTTGAGCAATTCCGGCAGGAAGACGGCGAACTCCGGTTTGAATTTCAGGACGGCGCCGATGTCGGCGCCGACGAGCATCGTGGACTCGGCGGGAACGTAGGCCAGCGGGTCTTCCTTGCCGGTGCCGACATTGACCGCCTCCGCTTTGGGAGGATCGTCGGGATCAGTTTTTTTGGTTTCGGGGAGCCGGCCGGTATCGAGAGGCCGATTCTCGTCCGGTTCGGTGCCCTTTTTCAGCGCCACCGCCGCCTTGTCGTTGCCCAAGAAGTAACCGGCCGCGGCGCCGCTGCCACCGACCAAGAGAACCAGGGCGAAAATGCCGACGTTGAGCGCCGCGAACGACGAGCGTCGCCGGCGCGGACCCGAGACCGCCGGGTCGTCGAAGCCGAATGCCGCGGGTGGCCGCGCCGGCGCGCCCTGGCTTGATGGCGTGGTCTTCTGCACGGCGGGGACGGGGAAGACGTGGGTACACTTCGGACATTTCACCCGTTGCCCGGCGGGAAGGGGCCGCGGCGATTTGACGACGCTTCGGCATTGCGGGCAGGCAAAACTTACCGCCATGAGGATCCACCTTCCTGACCGAAAGGAGAAGCCGCCCCGGAGGAGGACGTGGGACGCTGATATAGGGTGATACGATTCATGGAGTAGAGGGCATGGGCCGGCCGAAAGCAACGAAAAAAGAGGCACGTCGGCCGCGCGAACGGGCCGGTTCCTCGGGTAACATGGGGCGATGGAAATGCCGCACGACCGTATCACCGCGTATCACGAGGCCGGCCATGCCGTGGTGGCGCTGGCGCTGGGCCGTCCGGTGCAGCGCGTCAGCATCTTGCCGACTTCCGATCACCTGGGGCGCTGCGAGTTCCGCAAGCCGGTGGTGCGGCCGACCGACGATTGGCTCGAACAGGAAATCTTGATCTTCCTTGCCGGTCTCGCCGCCGAGGCAAAGCATACCGGCGATTATTCGTGGGACGGCGCCCGCCGCGATTGCCTGCACGTGCGCCGCCTGGCGGTCAAACGCGCCGGCGAAAAACAGGCGGAACGGCTGCAGCGCCGCCTGCTCTCCAAGGTGGAACACATGCTCGCTCAGGAAGACCACTGGCGTGCCGTGGAACGGATCGTCGCGGAACTCTTGCGGTGCGGCGTCATCAGCGGCCGGGCCGCGCGGCACCTGTACGACCAGGCCCGCGACGCCAATTCCTGACGCTTCCGCTCGAGCATCAATCGTAGGAATATCCGGCCAGGAATATCTCCGACGGTTTGCCGCCGTCGTAGACAATCACGCAGATCCCCTGGCCGCGGTCGATCTCTTCGTAGAAGTCCTCGTTGCCTTCGATCATGGCGCGCGTCGGCTGGGCGGTGCCAAAGAGCGCGATGAGTTGCTCCGACGGCAGCGTGGCGACGACGCCGAAATCCGGTTCGTGGCCGACGCGGTCGATGTCGAGGATGGAAGCCGTGCCGTCGGCGTCGGCGACCTCGCGGGCTTCCTCGATCGTCGAGGGATTTTCCTCGCTGTAGCGGCCGGCGCGAAATTCGCGCTCCTTCAGCTTGTCCACCGCTTCTTGCAGGTTGTTATCGTAAGGGACGAAATCGCTCCAGGGTTCCGCGCCCATCGCCGTAGCCTCCGTCGGATGGTGAAGCGCGATTAGTGCGACAGTGCCCGCTTGTTGGCTGCCTCCGTGCTCAAGCGGAGTTGTCGGCGCAGGTCGGCTTGTACCGCGTCGGGTGCGCGCGTGCCGTCCACGGTGACGATTAGTTCCTTGCGGCGAAACAATTCCAAAACCGGCTCCGTCTTGG
>JBBSES010000519.1:0-3724 GCA_038239465.1 Gemmatales bacterium | reverse complement strand
GAACACGCTCAGGGGGCTAACGCCAATACCGTTTAACGAAGCTCGATGTTCAGTACGATGTACAGTATTTTTCAGGCGATTTTTCAATGTACAAACAAGTGAACATCGTCCTTCGTTAAACGGTATTGGGGCTAACGCCCCCCGCTCGCCGAACGTCATAGTCATTTGAGGACCCTCGATCATGCGTTTCATCCTTGCCGTCGTCGCGCTCGTCGCCCTCACCGCGCTGGGCGTCCCCAAAGAGGAACCCGCCAAAATGCTCAAGGTCGGCATCATCGGCCTGGATACGTCGCACGTCACCGCCTTTACCAAGACGCTGAACAATCCGAAGAACGAGGGCGACCTGGCCAACGTCCGCGTCGTCGCCGCGTTCCCGGCCGGCAGCCCGGATATCGACATCAGCGCCAAGCGCGTCGAGGGGTTCACCAAGACGCTCAAGGAGCAGCACGGCGTCGAGATCGTCGATTCGATCGACGCCCTCTTGAAGAAGGTAGACGTGGTCTTGCTGGAGAGCGTGGACGGCCGGCCGCATCTGGAACAGGTGAAGCCCTGCCTGCGCGCGGGCAAGCCGGTGTTCATCGACAAGCCGGCGGCGGCCTCGCTCGCCGACGCGATCAAGCTTTACGACCTCGCCGCCGAGTTAAAAGTCCCAGTGTTCTCCAGTTCGTCGCTCCGTTTCGTGCCGGGCATCGCGGCGGCGAAGACGAACGAGAAGCTGGGCGACGTACTCGGCTGCGACACCTTCGGCCCGAACTCGCCGATGGAGCATCACCCCGACCTGTTCTTCTACGGCATCCACGGCGTCGAGATGCTCTACGCGGTCATGGGGCCAGGTTGCGAGTCGGTAACGCGCGTCCGCGCCAAGACGGCCGACCAGGTGACGGGCACCTGGAAGGATGGCCGCGTCGGTACGTACCGCGGCATCCGCGAGGGCAAGGCGGACATGGGAGCGACGGCGTTCGGCACCAAGGGCATCGTCGCCGTCGATACCAAGGGCGGCTACGAACCGATGCTGCTGGAAATCTGCAAGTTCTTCAAGACGGGCAAAGCGCCGGTCAGCGCCGCCGAGACGCTGGAGGTGATCGCCTTCATGGAAGCGGCCGACGAGAGCAAGCGGCAAGGCGGCGCGCCGGTGAAGCTGGCGGATGTGATGGCGAAGGCACGGGGCAAGTGAGAGTCCAAAGTCCAAAGTCCAAGGTCCAAAGTGAAAGCTTACGGCTTTGGACCTTGGACCTTGGACCTTGGACCATGGACTACGCCATGCGTCAGCGCCACTGCCATCAGTAGCCATGCCGTCCCCACCGTCCAACCGGCGATCACGTCGCTCAGCCAGTGCGCGCCGAGGTAGATACGGCTGATGCCAACGCCGGCGATCAAAGCGCCGCAGCTGAAACGGATGGCGACGCGCCGCCGGGGCGAGGGACTGGCCCGCGTGAGCAAGTAAGCCAACATGCCGTAGACGACCAGCCCATTCATGGCGTGGCCGCTGGGAAAACTCAGCCCGCCCGCCACGATGATGGGATCGGCGAAGGTCGGCCGCGCCCGGCCAAACCAGCCCTTGAGCCACAGGTTCAGCAGCCCCGCCCCTTCCAGCGTCACCGCCCAAATCAGGGCCATGCGCCACAAACGCCGCCAGAGGAGAAAGGCCAGGACGGCCAGGCCGATGGCGCTCAGCACCTCGAAGTTGCCCAGTGTCGTGAATCCACGAAAAAGGGCCACCGTCGCGGGCGAGGTCCCAGCATGGGCGTGCAGCGCGTCGGCCACGCGGCGGTCGAAGCGCGTCCATTCGTTGGGACCGTGATTCGCTTCCGACAGCAGGCTGAACAACGCGAACAGCGAAAAGGCGGCGAACAGGCGACGGCGCTGCAACCATTGGGCGTCGGTGAAGGCAGGGACCAAGGCACGAGTCTCCGTGGGCCGACACGGGAAGCGGCAACGTAGAATCCGGTGAGTAGGTTCAGTTTCCAGAGCGGCGCGACGCGCGACAAGACCGAATCGACCGCGATTTCTTGCAATGCGCGCGCCGACCGGCTAAACGTAAACAGAGCCTCGCCACGAAATCACAGGGAGAAACGCCAATGTCGATCATGACTCGCCGCCACATGCTCCATGCCTCCGCCGCCAGCGCCGCCGCGCTGGCGCTCGCGCCCTGGGCCGCGCAAGCTCAGGACAAGATGGAGGCCGGCTTCAAGCTGCCGCCACTGCCGTACAAGCCCGACGCCCTGGAGAAGGCCATCGACAAGGAGACGATGACCATCCACCACGACAAACACCACCAGGCCTACGTCACCAACCTCAACGCCGCCCTCGCCAAGCATCCCGAGTTCTTGAAGATGCCCATCGACGAGTTGATGCGCAACTACAAGAAGGTGCCCGACGAGGTCCGCACGGCCGTTATCAACAACGGCGGCGGCCACGCCAACCACTCGCTCTTCTGGGAAATCATGTCGCCCAAGGGCGGCGGCAAACCCGCCGGCACCTTGGCCAAGGCCATCGACAGCACCTTCACCGACTTCGAGGGGTTCCAGAAGGCGTTCAAGCAGCTGGCCCTGACGCAGTTCGGCAGCGGCTGGGCCTGGCTCGTCGTCGAGAAGGGCAAGCTCAAGGCGCTCAACCTGCCCAACCAGATCACGCCGCTGATGGAAGGCCACACGCCGATCCTGGGTGTCGATGTGTGGGAACACGCCTACTACCTGCGCTACCAAAACCGCCGTCCCGAGTACGTGGACGCCTGGTGGAACGTCGTCAACTGGCCGGGAGTGCAGGAGCGCTTCGATAAGGCGATGAAGGGGTAGGGCGCGTTGGTTAGCGACGCTTCGCAGAAGCGTAGCTGCTCAACGCTTCCACGAAGCGTCGCTAACCAGAATTGGTCTTGTCCGTGCCTCGCTGGGTTTCGGCATATCTTTCCAACCCGAGTCAAAGGATGCCATCATGCGAGCCACGAGAGTCGCCGGCCTTATACTGTTGCTAACCGCCTTTCCGCTTCGCGGTGCCAGTCCAGAAATACCGGCTAGCCCGAAGGAGCCGTTCCTGCGTCTGGAAACCGGCGGGGCCACCGCGATCATCAGCGCGATGGCGTTCAGTCCCGACGGGGATACGCTCTACGTCGCCGGCTGGGACAAGGTCATTCGCGCCTGGGTCCGGGACAAGCAGAGCGGCCGGTTTCGCCTCGACGCCGTCTCGTTTCGCGTACCCACCGGCTCGGGACTCGACGGTGCCATCGCGGCCATGGCCCTGTCGCCCGACGGCGTCTGGCTCGCGGCCGGCGGACGCATGATTACTCGCCAGGAGTCTGGCACGCGCGACGTGGGGCTCATCGTCGATACCGAAGAGGGCGGCTACTCCGACGAGATGCACCAGGATCGCGGTTTGATCTATCTGTTCAACACGCGCACCCTGGAAGCGCGGCCCCTGCGCGGCCATTGGGGACAAGTGCTGTCGATGGCCTTCGCGCCCTCGTCGCCAGGCAAACCCAATCTACTCGCGTCCACCTCTCAGGAGTGGGACCCGAAGAACCGCAAATATACCGGCGGCGTTCGCCTCTGGGACGTGGACAAGGGCGAGGAAGTCGGCCAACTCCTCACCCTGCCCGATCCGCGCAACACCAGGCCCGGCGTTTCCGTGTGGCATACCGGATTGGGCCGGTCCCAGGCGCGCGTCGGCCTGGCCTGGTGGGATGGCGTCTTCCGCGTCTGGGACGTGGAGCGCAAGAAAGACGCCCTCT
>JBBSES010000518.1:0-3734 GCA_038239465.1 Gemmatales bacterium | reverse complement strand
CGAAGAGCGCCTTCTCGCCGCGGACGACCTCGGCGGTCACTTGATACTTGCCCTTATTCTCGATGTCGGGCAACTCGAACATGATGTCGTTCATCACGTCCTCGACGATGCAGCGCAGGCCGCGCGCCCCGGTGTCGCGCTCGCGCGCCAACCGAGCGATCTCGCTGAGGGCGTTGGGATGGAACTCCACCTCCGCGCCTTCCATCTCGAAGAGCTTTTGATATTGCCGCACCAGGGCGTTGCGCGGTTCGGTCAGGATCTTGACGAGCGATTCCTCGTCGAGCGGGTTCAGCGGCGCGATCACCGGCAGACGGCCGACGAACTCGGGGATCATGCCGAACTCGATCAGATCGTCGCTCGTCACCTTCTGCAGCAGGTCGCCGAGACGGTGTTCGCGGCCCTCGGGATTGCTGCCGAAACCGATCGTCTTGCGGCCGACGCGCCGGGCGATGATGTGGTCGAGGCCGACGAATGTCCCGCCGCAGATGAACAGGATGTTCGAGGTATCGACCTGAATGTATTGCTGCTCGGGGTGCTTGCGGCCTCCTTGCGGCGGTACGTTGCTTACGGTGCCCTCGAGCATCTTGAGCAGCGCCTGTTGCACGCCCTCGCCGGAGACATCGCGGGTGATGCTGACGTTTTGGCTGGTCTTGGCGATCTTGTCGATTTCGTCGATGTAGACGATGCCGCGTTGGGCCGCCTCGATGTCGAAATCGGCCGCGTGCAGCAGCTTCAAGAGCAAGTTCTCCACGTCCTCGCCGACGTAGCCGGCCTCGGTCAGCGTGGTGGCGTCGCCGATGGCGAACGGCACGTCGAGGACCTTGGCGAGCGTGCGGGCGAGCAGGGTCTTGCCGCTGCCGGTGGGACCGATGAGGAGGATATTGCTCTTATCGACCTCGACCTCGCCGTGCGGCTGTTCGGCGAGACTGAGGCGCTTATAGTGATTGTGGACGGCCACGGAGAGGGACTTCTTGGCGCGTTCCTGGCCGATGACGTAAGCGTCGAGCTTTTCCTTCAAGGAGCGCGGCGAGGGGATATGGGTAAAGAGGCTCTTGCTGACGCCGCGGCGGCGCTTTTCCTGATCGATGATCGACTGGCACAGTTCGATGCATTCGCCGCAGATGTAGACGTCGCCGGGGCCTTCGACGAGGGGGCCGACGTCGCGGTAGCTCTTGCGGCAGAAGGAACAGTAGGCGTTGCGGTTCCGCCCGGTGTTGCCGGTGGGCCGCCGTCCACCAGTGCCCGCGCCGGAATCTTTATTGGCCATGCGATCTCCTTCGTCTGTCGGTCCTGACCGGAATGGGTCGGGATGGGTTGTCGATAAGGATTGCCAGGGGCGCCGTCCAGTGGCGGAGGTCGGTTGCGACCGTCATGGCCTGACCGATTCTAGGCGTCGCGTCGCTGGCCGGCAAGCCGTCGGCCGGAATCCTTCAAGGTCCGGCCGACTCGGGCGGAGGAGCTTCTTTCGGCTTGGCCGGCAGGTCGAGTTCCTTGCGCATGCGCGGCACCAGTTTGGCCTTGATCTTTTCGTACTCGTCCCGCCCCAACTCGCCGCGTTCGTACAATTGCCGAAAGCGCGTGAGTTCGTCCGCCGCCGCGAGGTCGGTGTCCGGCTTTTTCATCCATTTACCGATGCGCACGATGAGCAGCCCAGCCAGGGTCAAGGCCCCCAGCATGAGCAACGCCGTCCAGAAGGTTGGCGTCAGGACATCGACCGCATCGGGAGGAACCTGTGGAGCAACCGCCAGCCGCGCGACATTCATCGGCGCCTCGGGGAAAATTCCCAGCGACGAACTTCGCGCGGTCCCGGTCGCACCAGGCCCCGCGGCCTCGTGGTGCCGCGCTCGCGTTCTATTATAGCGCCCGTTCCGGGGCCGGGTCTACAATCCACTGCGGGCGGCCCCTGCCCGGTAGTGCGGTCGGCCACAAAGGGCGCACAATGAGTTCCCTTGTCTCGAACGGCGCTTTCCGACGCGCGAGAGACTTCGAGAAATTCAACGCCGCATCGCATTCACCATGACACGCATCTTCACCACCCTGGCTTTCGTGAACGGCGCGGCCCTGCTGGCCGCCTTCGTCGTCGGCTGCGTCTCCAAGTGGCGCGGCGCCGCCGTCGCGCCGGACGACCCAACGTATCTCATTCACTTCATCCTCGGCTTGACGGCCGCGCTGACGACGCTGCTCGTCCACTGCCTGATTTTCACCTATTCCCTGGGCACGGGCCGCTGGGTGAAGGAAGTCGCCGAAGCCTACGGCATCGCCGACGAGCCGCTGCCGAAGCGCACGCGTGAACTGAAGCGGGCGACGTTTCCGCCGGCGCTGTTCGCCATGCTGACGACCATCGCCGCGGCCGCCGCCGGGGCCGGCGCCCAGTTGCAGGAATGGCCGTGGCAGGTGCATTTCGGCCTGGCGATCGCCGCGTTGCTCGTGAACCTGTGGGCCTTCCGCGTCGAGTATCGCTTCGTCCACGAAAACGCGGGCATTCTGGAAGGGGTGTTGCGCGAGGTGGATCGCATCCGCGCCGAGCGCGGCTTGCCGAGCAACGCGCTGGCGCTCGAGGAAGAGACGAAGCCGGTGTAGCCACGGCTAAACGAATCGCATTTGTTATCGATTGTGATTTACCCCTTCATCGTTTACATTCGGGTCGTCCCCTTCCCATCGGGACCGCTCCTACCCAGCGCGCTTCACTTTAAGGGGTGCCGACCATGTCATCGACCCTCCTCTCACTCCTCCTGCTTCTCAACGCCGACCCGGCGGCCACCGACACCCCGCGTAAGCCGAATCCGCTTGCCCCCAGCCTGCCGCAGCTGACCGACGCGGAGGAAGAGAAGCTCGATCACGTCATCGAGCGCTTCATCCAGTTCGACATCGGCAAGCTCAAGGGAGAGGAGGGCAAGAAGGCGTTAAAGGATTTCAACGACCTCGGCCCCGAAGCGACCTTCGCCCTGATTCGCGGCTTGAACAAGTCGGCGAGCATCGAGGCGACCTGCCCCGCCGCCACCATCGGCAAGAAACTCGTCGCCATCATTCGCCGTTCCAATGACCCCGAATTGCTCGACTTCTGCCGCGAGAACATCGGCGCCGGCATCACCAAGTCGCCACACCTGGGCATCCTGAAGGACGTGCGCTTCACGGCCCAGATGCGCAAGCGCGACGTGGGCAATCGGCCCATCGCCCGCCCCGTCGATCCGCCCAAGCCGGACAATCCACTGGCGAAGGTGGCGACCAAGGAACTGGCCAGCCGCGCCGGCAGCGAGCGCGGCGACAAGCTCAAAGCGGTATTGACGGAACTGGAGCAGCGGCCGGGTGAGTTGGTGTTGCCGGCCCTCGGCGTCGCCACCGAGCATTACGAAAGTGACGTGGCCAGTCACGCCCGCGAATTGCTCGTCAAGCATCTGGGCCGCCAACCTGTCAGCGCCCTCAAGGAAGCGTTGAAGAATGACCGCGCGGCCGTCCGTGGCGCCGCCGCCCGCGCCGCCGAGAAGTATCCACAACTCGGCGAGGAACTGATCGCCCTGCTCGACGACAAGGAAGCCGACGCGCGGCAAGCGGCCCGCGAGTCGTTGGTCAAAATCGCCAAGGGAAGCGACCACGGCCCGGCGCGCGACGCCTCGGCGGCCGACCGCGCCGCGGCGATCAAACTGTGGCGCGCCTGGTGGCTCAAGCAAGCCAAATAACGCGCTACGCGGATCGACCATTCGCTTGGCGAGCGTCGAGGCGTAAGCCCGACGTGT
>JBBSES010000517.1:0-3734 GCA_038239465.1 Gemmatales bacterium | reverse complement strand
GACGCGGCCCCGCTCGCCAAACGTTCATTGCAGCCGGCGCCTCAACTCTTCGCGTTGTTCGGGCGTAAGCGTGTTAATAAATGAATCGGTTGCTATTTCGTGAACGACCCGATCGGCACCGAGCGCTTCGAAAAGGTAGTTCGCCCCCACTTGATCGACGAAGTTCTGGACGCCTACGAGATCCAGGAATCCCTTGAAGTCAGGCTTCTCGAAGCGATCTTCGACGGTCCTCGCCATGTGGATCACCTCATGCCAAATGGTTAGGTAATAGACGGCCGGCCCTGGCCCGTAAGTCTTCCATCGGTTCGGTTGCGCCGCCACCTGCTGCGCCACCACGGGTTGAAATGCTGGGCGCAACGATCATTGCAGCCGGCGTTTCAATTCCTCGCGTTGTTCCGGGGTCATTCCGCTGAATAGCTGATCGGAGGAGAGACTGGAGACGAACCAGTCCGTACCCATTTCTTGCAGTACGGACGCGGCTCCGACTTCGGCGATGACCCGCTTTAGGCCCGCTTCCTCAACGGCTCGTTTGATGCCAAAGGCTTCCACGAGCCTTTTAATGCCTACCTGATTGACAAAATTCTGGACGCCGACTCGATCCAGAAATCCGTCGAAGTCGAGCTTCTCGAAACGATTCTCCTCGGTCGTAGCCATGCGCATCACCTCCTGCCAGATGGTTGGGTACATGACGGCCAGCCATGGCCCGTAAGTTTTCCACAGGTCCGGTTGCGCCGCGCCCTGACAAGCCATCTGTTTTTTTCAACGCCGTCAAGGCGCGGGTAACCGTTCACCCATTCGGTTATTGCAGCAGGCGTTTCAATTCTTCGCGTTGTTCGGTGGTCAGCGCGTCGATAAAAGACTTGGTTCCCATCTCGTGAACGACCCGATCTGGTCTCAGTGCTTCGATAATCCTTTTTGCGTTTACCGGGGTAAGAAAATTTTGGACGCCTACTCGATCCAGAAATCCGTCGAAGTCCGGCTTCTCGAAGCGATCTTCCACGTTCGTCGCCACGTTCATCACCTCCTGCCAGATGGTTGGGTAATAGACGGCCAGCCATGGCCCGTAAGTCTTCCATAGGTCCGGCTGGGCCGCCACTTGGTGCGCCACCTCGGTTCCGCGTTCGATCGGTTCCTTCGTGACGAGATGCAAAGGCACGCTATCGCGGTCGATGCCCAGCTGGTCGTTGCTGACCAAAAACATCGGCCGTTCCAGGATCGTGCCGCGCCACAGGCCCTCGGCCAGCGGTTCCAGGGGATCGCCCAGAAGACGCTCCACCTCCGCCCGGAAACGACGACCGACGTGATTGGCGATGTACCAGTGAGAGACATCAGTGCGCTACCGACGCGGTTGGCCGAGCCGTTCTTGCTCTTCGTTCAGGCGCCGCTCGATGCCGAGGCCGACTTCGATCAGCAAGTCCGGGTCGTGCAAGCGCGGGGTGGCCGTCGGTCCTTTGAACTCGATCACGTTCCAGTGCGTCAGGTGCCGCCATAATCCTTGAAACGGCAACGGCCCTTCGGAGGTGCGGCGGACGAGGACGATGTCGGCCTGGCGCGGCAAGTCGCCGACGGGCAAATCGGTTTGGACGTCGAAATGCGCTTCGATCACGGGACGCAGCAAGTAGGCGAAGATCGGGTGCCACTGCATGTCGGACTCCTTCGCCACGTATGAAGGCATTCTACCAGGCGGGACACGCGGACGCACTCCCACGTCGGCGCTCGCTATGCTAAGTTGTATTCGCCACTTCATGCGTTCTCAGGTATGGTTCCGTCACGCCCCATCGAGTTACCTCCCCGTGGCCTACGACGCGATCTTGCGGGAAGATGTCGCTCCCAAGCCGTCGGGCTGGCGCGGCACGTTTCGATCGCTGCGCCACCGCAATTACCGGCTGTATTTCTTCGGCCAAATGGTGTCGCTGTGCGGCTCGTGGATGCAGATGACGGCGCTCATGTGGCTCGCGTTCGAGTTGACGCACGAATCGACGTGGCCGGCGGCGATCTCGGCTTCGCAGATTTTGCCCACGTTCGTCTTGGGTGCCTGGGGGGGCGCGTTGGCCGACCGCTGGCCAAAGCGCCGGCTCATCATGGCCACGCAGACGTACATGGCGGCGTGCGCCCTGGCGTTGACGGTCGTGGCCCTCGTCGGCACCACGACGCCGTGGCCCTTGCTCATCGTGACCGCGCTGGCCGGCGTGGCGCAAGCCATCGACCTGCCGACGCGCATGGCCTTCGTCACCGACATGGTCGGCCGCGACGACGTGATGAACGCCGTCGCCTTGAACTCCGTGATGTTCAACGTCGCTCGTATCATCGGCCCGGCGCTGGGCGTGGCGCTGCTCTTTTGGGTCGGCCCCGCGTGGTGCTTTTTGTTCAACGCGCTGAGCTACCTGGCCGTGCTGGCGGCGCTCGCCGCAATGGAGGTTGCCGAGAAAGAACGGCCGCCCGAAGTAGCGTCGTGGCGGCGATTGTTCGCGGGCTTCGGCACGATGAGTCGCCAACCGGCGCTCTTGTTGCTGGTGCTAGCGGCAGGCGCGACGGCCCTGTGTGGCTGGCCCTTCATGGCCCTGCTGCCCGCCTTCGCCGAGCATCAGTTGTTATTGCCCAAACTCGGTTACGGCATCATGCTTAGCGGCACCGGCGTCGGGGCGCTGGCCGCCGGGTTGCTGGTCGCCACCTTCGGCACGCTGGAGCGGCGCCGTCGCTTCATCGGCACGGGCGTGACCGTCGTGACTGTCGCGCTGTTCGGCTTATCGTTAACGACGGATTTACTCGCGGCCACGGTTCTGGCCGCATTGGTGGGTTTCGGCTTGATCCTGTTTTTCTCGACCGGCCAGGCCGTCATGCAGCTGAGCGCCGACGACCACAATCGCGGCCAACTCATGGGCATCTGGGCCATGGTCCTCAGCGGCGGAGTTCCACTCGGCAATCTCATCGTCGGCCCGGCGGCCGACCGCTGGGGCGTGCCGCTAGCGCTCCGCGGCCAAGCCATCGTCTGTGGCGGCGCGGCGTTGACTTTGATGGTGCTGCGGCAAGTGTGGCGAGCGCGACGCGCTAGCTCGGCGCGTCCTGCGGCTTGACGCGCAACGGCCCGCGGAAGGTGATGCGGCCCTTGGTCAGGTCGTAGGGGGACAGGGCGACGGTTACGATATCGCCCGGCAGGATGCGGATGAAGTTCTTGCGGATTTTGCCCGCGATGTGCGCGATCAGTTCATGTCCGCTGTCGAGCTTGACGCGGAATTGCGTGTTCGCCAGCGCCGCCGTGACTTTGCCCTGCACCTGAATCGAATCTTCTTTCGCCATACGGACCTCATGAGGGAAGAACAGGCCCCGGCCGTCCTGGCTAAGGCCCCTAATACCACTTCATAATTCTAGTGACCGCCGGGCCATCGGCCAAGTGGTCTTGGCGGCGCGGACGCATTTCCGCAACCATTTGCCGCCGTGTCGGTTACTTGCCATAATAGCGCTGAGATGCGGGCGACGCGACAACCACAACCGACCGATGGGGATGCCATGACTGCGCAGTTGGAGTTACGCCCGGGCCTGGCCGACGTTCCCGTCGCCGAGTCGGCCGTCAGTTTTATCGACGGCAAGCGTGCCCGCCTCGAATATCGCGGCATCGCCGTAGAGACCCTGGCCCGCGAAAGCTGTTTCGAGGAAACCGCCTGGCTGCTCCTCAAGGGCGACCTGCCCACGCAAAAGCAACTCGCCGACTTCGACGACCACCTCCGCCATCATCG
>JBBSES010000516.1:0-3738 GCA_038239465.1 Gemmatales bacterium | reverse complement strand
GCCCCCCGCTCGCCAGTCCTCTCCTGGCCAGTGCTTTTGCGAGGGACTTCATGCACCGGCATATCCTCCTAATATTCCTGGCATCCGTCCCCGCGGCCGTCCTCGCCCAGCAATGGCAAGGCCCCGGTTCGCCGGGCTGCGTCGGGCCGGGTTGCCAGTATCCCAAGCCGGCGCCGTTGCTCTACGTCAACGTCGTCGGTCCCACGGGGGCGAACGCCACGTTCATGCAGGGCTGCGACGTTCGCACCTTCGACACGCCCATCGCCGTCGGCTTGCGTCCCGGCTACGTGTATCGCTTCCGCGTCTCGGGGTTCGAGAAGTACCCGCGGCTGTCGCTGTGGCCGACGGTCGAGGTCATCGGCACCCTGCAAATGCCGCTGCCGCTATGCGCCAAGAACCATCCGGCGCCCATCGTCTTCAGCGAGCAAGATATCGACCGGGCACTCAACGGCGCCTTCATCACCAAGGTCATTTATCTGGAGCATCCCGACAAGGCGGTGCCGGTCGCCACGCAGCCGGATCAGCCTTTGGAAACCGAAGTCCCGCCCGGCCGCGATCTGCTCATGGAAGCGCGCGAGAAGGGCCGGCCGCTGATGATCGTCCGCTTCGGCGCCCGGCAATACGACCCGCAAGAGGTGGGATGCCAGGCGATTCCGGGCACGATGTTGTTGCCGGGCGACCCCGCGCTGGGGCCGCCGGCGGCGCCGCCCTACTTGCCCTTCCAGTGCATGTTGCCCTACGATCCGATCATTGGGCCGAAGCCGCCGGAAGAGGAGTGCATGCACGACGGCGGCGATATCGGCACGCGCGCCGCGCTCGACGGCCAGGGGCGCTTGCTCGGCCTCGACCCGTCCGACACGCTGGCGGAGTACGTCGATAGCTGCGGCAAGAAACGACTATCGATCTCCAACCGCGTTTGTCTGTGCGTGCCGCGTTTCGCCGTGCTGCGCACCGACTTATTGCCGCTCGATTTCAACAATTTGGTGCGGCCGATCAACGCGCAAGTGGAGCAAGTCCAATTTCTCTTAAAGCGGCGCGTGCCGCCCGTGGTCACGGCACAAGTGGAACTGCCCGAGGTCATTAGACAACGGCAACGGCCGGCGGCCGTTATTGAAGCGGTCGGTCCCGTCATCATCGAGCAGATGCAGAACACGGGCCTCATCATCGGCACGCAGCAGGGGCAGATGGTCATCGGTACGATCCCGCCGAAAAGTTGCGTGCCGTCGTGTCCGCTGCATCTGTGCAAGGAAGCCGACAAGAAGTGTGCTCAAATTGGCGACGTGGTCACGTTCACGCTGAAATACACGAACCCCGGAGCCACGCCGATCACGGATGTCGTCGTCTCCGACAGCTTGACGGGACGCCTGGAATACGTGCCGGACACGCAGAAATCGGACCGCGACGCCCTGTTCACGACGCAGCCCAATGAAGCGGGATCGTCGATCCTACGTTGGCAGGTCAGCGGCGTGCTGCAACCGGGGCAAACGGGCGTAGTGAGTTTTCAGGTGAAGATAAGGTGAGACCAATTGGCAGCCGCGCGGAGAATATAACATCTCGTATTTACCCCGAAGGGGTTGGATCACATAGCCCAGGGTTGCCGCGCAGCGGCTACCCTGGGTAACAAGGCACCCCAGCGACCAACGCTGAAAGCGTTGCATAGGCCATGATTCGCGGGATCATCGCAGGCTGCTCGGGCCGTTACGCAACCTCTTCAGGGTAGGTAGGCGCGGGTCGCCGTGACCAGGGTAGCCGCTGCGCGGCAACCCTGGGCTATGTGATTCAACCCCTTCGGGGTAAATGCACAACCTCACATTATCCGCACGGCTTGCAATAACTGTTTTGTTTACGTTTCGCGCTCACACTAAAACAGCATTCGCGTCACTCCAACGTATGCACATATCCCTTCGGCTCCAAGCGCAGCCGCTTGCCCTCTTCTTCCAGCCATAGCCCTTCCTCGACGCATTCACCGATGTGGTAGAGCGTGATACCCGCCACCGGCTGCGTGGCGAGCAGGTGCGGCGCGTCGTCGGGGGAGACGGCGAAGACCAACTCGAAATCCTCGCCGTCGCCGAGGCCATGCTCCAGGGCCGATCGGCCATCGTCCATTTGCAACGCCTCCGCCGTCAGCGGAATCGTCTCGGCGCGGAGCAGCGCGCCGCAGCGGCTTTCCTCGCAGATATGCCACACGTCGGCGGCAAGGCCATCGCTGATATCGATCATGGCGTGCAGGTCGGCGCACTGGTGCAGTTGCTGCGCCTCGCGGACGCGCGGCGTGAAGGTCAAGTGTTTGCCGCGGATGCTGCCGCCGAGCGGGCCGGTGACGAGCAGCCAGTCGCCGGGTCTGGCGCCACTGCGCCGGACCATGCCGCGCGGCGTCGGCTCGCCCAGGAGCGTGATGGAGATGGCGAGGCCGCTATCCCAGCTATTGGTATCGCCGCCGACCAGGGCGATGTTATACTCTTCGGCAAGCTCCCGCATACCGTGATACAACTCCTCGGCCAGGGCGCGGCCGCCCGAGCGAGGTAGGCCGACGCTGACCGTGGCGAACAGCGGCCGGCCGGCCATGGCGGCGATGTCGCTGAGGTTGACGGCCAACGCCTTGCGGCCTACAAGGCGCGGCCCCGCCTCCGCCAACCGAAAACAACTGCCTTCGAGCAGCATGTCGGTGGTGATGAGACAGGGCGTATCGGAGCGGTACTGGACGGCGGCCGCGTCGTCCCCCGGTCCCAGAAGTACGCGCGGATGCGCCGGCGTCTGCCGCCGAACCCAGTCGATGTAGGCGAACTCGCCGCCGGTGGCGGACATGGCAGGTTTCCTCGGGCAGCGCGGTCGTGGAGCGTTATGGATAGTATCATCGCAAGTTCGCGTCGTGGCGCCACCTGAATTGTTGTAAACTTATCGGCACGCGCGAACGGCTGGTCCCGCGTTCCCGGCGTCCGATTTCGAGGTATCCTTGCACGGATGACCTTTGGCACATAGAAGTCCCAGGTGAGGCAAGCATGACTTCTCCCGCTTCGGAAACGACGCCTCCCCCCGCTGCTCGGCCGGGCGTGGTTCGCGTGTTCGGCGAGCCGCGCCTGCACGCCGACGGCGAATTGCTCGCCCTGGCCTTCGGGCCGGACGGCAGCCTGTGGTCGATCGAGGAGCCGGGCGTATTGCGGCAATGGAGCGCCGGCACCGGCCAGGCCCTGCGCCGCCACTACCTGAGCGACATCGAAACCATCTGGGCGTTCAGCGACGACGCGACGACCGTGGCGTCGGCCAGCGATGACTTGTCTCTATGGAAAGCGTCGTCGGGGCGCTTGCTCGGCAAGATCGCGCAACCGTCGTGGGTGACGACCGTCGCCTTTGGACCGAAGGGAACCCACCTGGCGACCGGGCACGACGACGGCACCATTCGCGTCTGGGACGCGACGACCCGCAAGCTAGCGCGCGAACTGCCCGGCCACGGATTGCCGGTTAGCGCGTTAGCCTTTCACGGCGACGGCCAGCGCCTGGCCTCGGCGGGGGAGGATCGCGTCATTCACATATGGAACCTGGCGACCGGCCAGCGCCGCGGCAGTTTGACGGGCCACACCGACCGCATTCCGGCCCTGGCCTGGGAACCGAACGGCCAGCGCCTCGTCTCGGCCGGCTGGGACACCACGGCCCGCGTTTGGGACACCTCGACCGATCAACCCGAAATCCTGCTCAATAGCCACGCCGATCAGGTCAACGTCGTCGCCTTCAGCCCCGACG
>JBBSES010000515.1:0-3739 GCA_038239465.1 Gemmatales bacterium | reverse complement strand
GAGCGGCCCACCAAGGACGGCGCCACCGGCAAGGACGTGAATGAGGAAGTGTTCTTCACCAATTACAAGGACGCCGACGGCATCAAGGTGGCGATGAAGTACGTCATCAAATGGAACGGCAAGCCGCAGGCCGACGTCGAGATCATCGACGCCAAGTACGAGGAGAAGCTGGACGAGAAGTTGTTTGTCAAGCCGTGATCCATGGATTTCCCCTCACCCTCCGCAATTGGGTCGCGGGGCTGAATTCTGGCGAATTCAGCTACGGGGGTCGTCGTCCGAGTAGCTGAATTCGCCAGAATTCAGACGAGGTGCGGGACGCCTCTACCCTAAATCGAGGCTTTGACGCTGCACTAGTTGCGAGTCGGCCGCGGCGCGGGCGTCGCTGGAGTCGGCTTCGCGGGCGGCCCGTTGTCCTGGCCGCCGATGACGCGGCCGCCTTCGATCTTGAAGTCGTTGGTCTTGCGCCAGTAATAAATCTTCTTGCCCTTCAATTCCTTGGGCGGCGCCCCGCGGCCCTCCTGCTTGAACAGCGTGGCCAGGTTCCCCTCGCCCGCCTCGAAGATGACCAGGTCCTTGGCTTCGTCGAATTTAATCGTGTCCGCCCGGCCCGAGAAGTCTTCCGATTGCACCGAGGCCCGGCCGCGCGCTTCCATCTCCTGGTTCGCCTTGACGCCCGCCGCGTCGCGCCGGCTATAGACTTTCAACACGTCGCAGCGCAGGTACAGCGCCCGCTTGGGCAGCTTGTCCAGATCGATGGGCAAGTTGGCGTCGTCGGTGGGCACGTTGACCACCTCAACGCTGTCGTGAAAGATCGCCGTATGCGTGACGTTGTTGGCGAACATGCTGCCGAGGAAGTTGATGCGCGTCAGCTTCAATTCCTCGTCGGTGGAAGACGCCTTGGCAACGGCGCGCGGCGCCGTGGGGCCGTCGTCGTCCTTGTCGCCCAGGCGCAGCAGCCGCACCACGCCGGGGCCGGGCGCGGTGACGACGCTTTCCTCGTTGTCCATCGCCACGACCGGCGCTTCGAGGCGCTGATAGCTAATGAGCTTGCGCGTAGTCTCGTCGAGCTTGGTGTCCTCGATCCAGACGCGCTTGTCGCAGACCAATTTCTGCACCTTGGCGGGCGGGCCGGTACGGCTCCCTTGCTTCAGGGAGATGAGGCGGTCGAAGGTCACTTGCAGCGTTTCGCAAATGAGCCGGCCGCCGTCCTGCTCGGCCTGGACGACGCCGGGCTGCTTGTCGTCGCCGCCGTGGAACTCGGCGTTCTTGCCGTTGAAGAACATGTTGCGGTTCCAGTGGACGGTCAGGTCGCTGACCTTGGTTTGCTTGGTGCCGTCGAGGCCGGTGTCGCTGGGCATGACCATGAAGCCGGCGCCTTCGACCCAGGACTTGTTCTCCTTCTGGTCGATGGTGACGCGCGGGCCGACAATGCGCAGCTTTTCCATTTTGACCTTGGCCAGATCGCCGGTGACGGTGAGGATGTGCCCCTCGGGGAAGGTCAGCAATTGCAGCGTGTCGCCCTCGATGTCGGTATCGGTGTTCGGGTCTTTCGGGTCCGATGGCTCCTGGTGGACGTGGACGTCCCCCTCGCACCAGAGGCGCTTCAACTCGTTCTTGTCGCCGCCGCGGAGGACGTGGGCCTCAACGTAGTGCGCTTGCAAGTCGATGGGCCGTTTGTCCGCCGGCTCGGTCACGGCCGGTGGCGCGGCGGGGGCAACGCGGGCCGCTTCTTCTGGCTTCGGCGCTGGCGAAGCCTCGTCGGCCTTGGGTGGTGTGCGAGGCGGCGCCACGACCGGCGCGACGGCCAGGGGCGCGGCTCCGGCGGCGGGTGGAGGTGTCGCGGCGCCGTCGGGCGCGACGTCCTCGAAGTAGACGACCAAGCGATCGGCGTCGTGGATATTCGTCTCGCCCGGCGAAAAAGCACTGACATGCCCCGTGGCTTCCAGGTGATGCGGCCGACGGTGCGAGGGGGACGCCGCCCCCGGATCGGGCGGCTTGGCCGCCGGTTCGGCAGGCTTGGCCGGCGGTGCCGTGTTGTCCGGCTCCAGCCAGACCTTGATGCGCTCGCCCTTCAAATCTTGCTTCTGCTCTTGATCGACGAACGACGCCTCGCCGACCAGCAGCAGCACGTCGTAGGGCGCTTCCTTGCTGACGTACATCGCCTCCTTGAAGCGTGCCTCCTGCGTGCGCTTGCCGGTTTGCCGGTTGAGGATCTTGACCACGCCCGGCCCCTTGGCCATCGCTTGCTGACCGTCTTTCTCGCTCCCCGTGCCGTACATGGTGAGCATCTTGCAATCGATCTCGTTGCCGTCCTTCATCGCCGTCATCTGGACGGTGCCCTTCAAGACGCTTTCGCGCGTCTTGGCGCTGTAGACCAGGTCGTCGCCGAACGCGACCAGGCTTTCCGAGTCGGAGGTGAGCGTCAACCCGTCGCCCCAGGCATGGGACGTCTCGATCTCCAGATTGGCGCCGCGGTCGTCGTCCGCGGGAGCGGGCGTTTCACTCGCG
Source organism: Gemmatales bacterium (assembly GCA_038239465.1). Classification (GTDB taxonomy): domain Bacteria; phylum Planctomycetota; class Planctomycetia; order Gemmatales; family Gemmataceae; genus JBBSES01. The sequence continues at coordinate 1,231 of JBBSES010000515.1, read as the reverse complement.
GACTTGCGCGTCAGCTTCAGTTCCAGGTGACTGCACACTAGCTGATCGTAGGCGCCGGTCATCTGCTCGTGCTTGCGCGTCACCTTGACGTCGTTGAGGTGCGGCCCGGGGTGCTGCGAGATATCGAAGGTGGCCACATCGGTTTGCACGTCGTAGTGGAATGGCCCCTGCGTTTGAATGTGAACGGGATCCTTGCGCGGCTGCTCCTTCGGCGTCTTCTTGGCGTCGGCCTTGGCCTTGGGGTCCCGCTTCGACGGCGCACCCATGAAGCCCGATTTGCCGTCGATCTCCAGGTGCATGTCCACGTCGGAGCGCAGCACCACCGACTTGACGCCGGTAATGGCGCCGGTGTTCTTCGCCTTGTGGTGTTCGCCAACGGCCGGCTTCGACGACGCCACCGGATCGTCGTTCGCCAGATAGACGTCCATGCCGATGGCCGTCACCTCGGTTGGGTTCGGTTTGCTTTGCTCGTCGATGATCTTGACGACCTCGCGCGTCCAAATCTGATTGAGCTTTTCCTGAAAGAACACGGGGCCGGGCGTTCTCAGGGTCATGTCGTCGTCGCGTTCGGGCGTGCGCCGGTTGTTGACGATGCAGACGCCGCCTTCCAGGCCGCGGCGTTCGCGTTCGGTGTTGGCCACTTGCGGCGTCAGCCGGCAGACCAGTTCGGCGCCGACGATCTTGTGCGAATTGATTTCGGCCGGCGAATTGATCGGCTGATCGAACGTCAGATAGGCGATGTCGCTGCGGACGGTATTGATCTCGGGAAAGGCGTCTTTGCCGCGGGGCTTGCCGTAAATGGCGATGCTGAACGGCTCCATGCGTACCTGGCCGTCGCGCTCGCCGCCGCGCTCGATGATGAACTGGTCGGTCGCCACGACGATGCCGCGCGCCTTCACTTCTATCTTGATGGTCCGCTTCAACTCGGCGCAATCGACGCCGAAGGCGAGCTTGAGCTTGCGGTCCACCTCGATTTCAATGACGGGCCGTTGCTCCGTGTCAATCTCGGTGCTGGCGGAAATGGCGAAGTCTTCAGGCAAGGCAGGCAAGCCATCGACGCGGCCGAGAAAGTGGGCGTAAACGCCGTAGGCCGCGGTGAACACGACCGTGCCCAGCAGCAGCAGCAGCAAGCGTTTCGGGGTCCACACGGTTTGGCCTCGCCTTTCGGAACGGTGCCAGGAGGATGGTTTCTATTGCCTACCGCACATATTAACGCTGGCTCCCCTCCCCT
>JBBSES010000514.1:0-3742 GCA_038239465.1 Gemmatales bacterium | reverse complement strand
TCGATCCGACCCTGATGGGAACGATGGTCGCCATCGCCGGAGCGGCGGGACGAACCATGTCGCCCGTCGCGGCGGTGACGCTGATGTCGGCGAAGCTGACCGACACGCGGCCGCTCGATTTGGTGAAAAGCGTGGCGATACCCGTAACCGTGGGCTTGTGCGGCGCGTTGGCGATGGCGATGTGGAAGATGAGTGGGGGATAAACGCGGCCGCGCGGGCCGCCTCACTCGCGCGGTCGGCGCGGGACCAGACGAAGTATGAAAGCCGTACCGTTGGCGTTGGCCGTCGCCACATGGCGGCCGTCGGGCGCGAACGAAACGCCGTTGACCTGGCCGGGCAGCTTGTGTGCTTCCAGATAGCGGCCGCCGGTGCTGGGCCATAGGGCGACGGAACCGTCCGCGTCGGCCGATACCAGATGCTGGCCATCCGGGGAAAAGGCCAGCGCGGTCACGGCGGTCTTGTGGCCTTCCAGGGATCGACGCAAGACCAGGCTTTTGGCGGACACGTCGTAGAGTTTCAAGCCGCCCGCGCCGTCGCCGACCGCGAGCAGGCCGCCGGCCGGGTGCAACGCCAGCGCGCCGATCGGCGTATCCCCCTTGAGCGCGAAAATTTCGGTGCCCGTGAGCGGTGTAATCATCTTGACGGTGCCGTCCCGGCTGCCGGTGTAGACGACCTGGCCATCCGCGGGAAGGGCGAGGGCGGTAACGGCATGTTTGTGGACCTTGTAGGTTCTCCCTTCGCGCCGGCCGGCCAGGTCGCCGACGCGGACCTCGCCGAGATGCGACTTCGCCTCGCCGAAGTGGTTGCCCGAGGCGAGCGTCTTGCCGTCGGCGCTGACCGCCAACGACATGACGCGGCCCCGTTGTCCCGTCATGGGGTCGCGCTCTTTGCCCTTGGCGACATCCCAATCCTTGATGGCCCCATCCCAGTCGCCAGCGAGAAGCCGCTTGCCGTCGGCGGTGAAGGCCAGGTCGCCGATCGGCCCTTGATGCCCGGTCAAGGTTTTGAGCGGTTGTCCTGGCTGCGTGGGATCCCAGATATAAATGAGTTGATCGCCGCCCGCGGTGGCGAGTTGTCCATCCGGTGAAAAGACCGCCGCCGATAGCCAGGCGGCATGGCCGATGAGCGGGTCGCGTTCCTCTTCCTTGCGAATGTCCCAGAGACGAACGCTCCCTTCGCGGCCGACGGAGGCCAATGACTTTTCGGCCTCGGACCAGGCCAGCGCGCCGACCAGGCCGAAGTGAGCGTCGGGCAATTCCCTGGGATCGTCGTCGTTGAGCCCCCAGAGGCGGACGGGGCCGAACGCGGTGCCGATTGCCAGGCGCTTGCCGTTTTCCACGAAGACCAGCGCGGAAACGGGGCCGGTGTTGCCGTCGCTCGCGAGGGTGAGGCCCGCCTTGACGGGCGCGCCTTCCCAGACCTTGACGTGCGTGTCGTCGCTGCCGGAAGCCAGGCGCTGGCCGTCAGGCGAAAAGGCGAGGCAGCGCACGGCCGCCGCGTGGCCTTCGAGCGTGGTCAACAGCTTGCCACTGGCAACGTCCCAGAGCCGAACCGTCTGATCGGCGCCCCCGGAAGCTAGCCGTTTGCCGTCGGGGGCGAACGCCAGGGCGGTCACTCTCCCCTTGTGGCCATCGAGTTTGAGTGGATCCTGGCTGCTTCCCAGGGGCGAAACGTGGATGGAGCCATTTTCCATCCCCGCGGCGACCAGTTCCGCGCCCGGCGCCAACGCCATGCTCGCGGTCGGCGCCACGGCCTCGGTGGTCGTCAAGGGCTTTCCGTTACTGAGATCGTAACTCATCGCCTTGCCGTCGTCGCGCGCGGTCAACAGCGTTTTGCCGTCCGTGGAAAAAGCCAATGCCTGGAGCGGTCTGCACTCGATGTGCAGCGCTTCGACGCCGGTTCGCGTGTTCCAGACGCGGATGCCGTCCTGGGGGCCGGACGTAGCCAGGGTACGACCGTCCGCGCTGAAGGCGGCAAGGCGCGCTGGTCCCCAATGGCGCCGCTTGCGCTCGCCGAGGACGACGGCGATTGGCACTTTGGAGAACCCTTCAACCTCCGCCGCGGAGGGCTTCCGGCCATCCAGCGGCGACGCCAGGCGGCTGAGCATGTCGGCGGCCCGCAGCGCTGGCGGCGAACCGGGATGGCTTTTGCGGAACGCCAGCAAATCTTGCCGCAGGGTCTTTTCCTCATCGGGGGAAAGGCTGGGCCGTCGATAGCGCGCCGCCAGCGGCGACATATCGGCATCCGCGCCCGTCACTCTTTCCGTGAGGCCGCCGCGCGTGGCGCCGGTCGCTCGGGCGTTGGGCGAGGTATCGGGACGCATTGCCAGACGGATCACGACCGTCAGGAGAACGAGCGCCGCCACCCCCGCGAAGCCAACCGCTATGCGAGAAGGTCGCTTTCTTCCAGGCGCGGCCGGTATGGCCGTCGGGCGAATCGCCTGGTTCACACGATCCGACAACGTCGTTAGCGGCAGCGCCGTCGGCAAGTTCGCCGTCGCCGACGGCGGCACCGGCGCCTGGATGGCCATCGCCGGCATAAGGGAAGCGATCGAGACGCCGATGGGCGGCGTCAGGGCGGCGGCCAGATCGCGCGCTGTTTGAAAGCGATCTTCGGGTCGTTTCGCCAACAGACGGCGCACCACGGCGCCGACCGGGGGCGGTATCTCCGGCCGCAGCGATTCGACCGGCCGAGGTTCCTCGAACCAATGCTTGTACAGCTTTTCCGTCGAGGTCTCGCCCGGAAACGGCGCCTGCCCAGTGAGGACGTAGAAGAACGTGCAGCCGAGGCTATAGAGGTCCGAACGCGCGTCGGCCGTGTGCGAATTGCGCGCTTGCTCGGGTGCGATGAAGTCGGGCGTGCCCATCAGCGAGCCGTCGCTCGTCAGGGTGTCGCCGCTGGAACTGTCCTCGCCGTCCGGCTTTTGCAATCGGGCCAGGCCGAGGTCGAGCACCTTGACCACGTTCCCCTTGTTCGTCAGAAGAAGATTGGACGGCTTGATGTCGCGGTGGATCAGGCCGCGCTCGTGCGCGTGCTGCAGGCCCAACGCGGCCTGGCGAATCCAGTCGCACGCCTTCTCGAAAGGCTGCGCTCCTTGCGACTTGACGACCTTGCCGAGGTCGTTGCCCTCGACGTACTCCATCGAGAAGAAGTGCGTCTCGCCCACGAAATCGGCGTCGAAGGCGATGACGACATTCGGGTGCGACAGCTGGGCGACGGCCTGAATTTCGCGGCGGAAGCGGCTCAACACTTGGGCATTGGCGAGGCGGTCCTTACGAATGACTTTCAGGGCGGCGACGCGGCCGAGCGTCTGATGCCGTGCTTTGAATACCTGGCCCATGCCGCCTTCGCCGAGCCGTTCTAGCAGCACGTAGGAACCGAGCAACAGCTGCAGTGCCTTGCCGTTGAAGAGTTGATTGACCTGGTAGGGGGTCAGCCAGCCGCGCTGAATGAGTTCGCGGGCCAACAACCTCGGAGCCGGGAACCGCGCCGCCAACGGGCCGGCCACCTCCGCCGTCTGGACGGGATCGAGCAGTCGACAGCGGACGACCACTTCGACCAGGTCAACGACGGGGCCGTTCGACAGGTCGCCGGGCAGGGTGTTAGCGAGTTCCATGCCATCGAGTATAGGGTGTGAAATTTGGCCGTGAAAGAGGCGAAGGAGCGGAAAAGCGAATTAACGAGTGGCGGGGTTCATCCCCGCCGTGGACCCCGCGAAGGCGTACACGGCGGGGATGAACTC
>JBBSES010000513.1:0-3756 GCA_038239465.1 Gemmatales bacterium | reverse complement strand
CGGTCGCGTTCGGTGATCTTGCCGCCCCAGAACTCGGCGAGCAGCACGCGGCCGTTGGGCAAGAGTTGAGCGTCGGCCACGCTCTTGAGACCGCCGATCTCCCAGCGGCGTTTGCCCTGGGCGTCGCACTCCCACACGCGACCGATGCTGTCCGGCCCGATGCCGATGACTTCGCAAATCATCGTCTGGTTGAGGCCCCGTTCCTCGTCGGCCAGCTTGCCTAGGTCGGCGCTTTCTCGATTCGCGCTCCACCACTCGGACCAGGCGATTCCGCACGGGCGACGCGCGGCACGGTCCTTGAAATCCAGCGGCACCGGCGGCGATTGTTCGCCGGCGATGCGCGCCAATACATCCTCGGCTTGCCCGGCCAACGACGGCTCCCCCTCGTCGAGAAGCGCGATCAAGACGGGCACGGCGTCTTTGTCCTTGGCCCGCGCCAGGCCCCGAGCGGCGGCCAGGCGCACGCGCGGTTCCGGGTCGAGCAACAGTTCGCGGACGGCGCTCCGTTGCTCGGCGTCGGCGGATCGGGCCAACGCCATGGCGACGGCCTGACGGCGCGCCGGCCACGGGTCGGCGATGGCCTCGCGGAGATGACGCTCCGCCTTCGGGCCACAAGCGGCGATGGCGGCACAGACGTCTTCTTGCAATCCCTCGTCCGGCGCGTCGGCCACGTAGGCCAGTAAAACCTCGACGGTCTCGGCGGCCTTCAGCGCCATCAACACGCGCAGGGCCGACGGCAGCAGCGTAAAGTCGGCATGTTTTTCCAACGCGCCGATCATCTTTTCGAGGCGGCGCGTGAACTCCAGGCTGGCTCCCACCCGCGCCGGACGGAGGTAGATCAACGCGGCCGGCCCGGCGTCGAGCAGAGCGAGTTCCGCCTTCTGCCGCTCCGCGAACGAACGGCTATCGAGTTGTTTCACCAGAGCGGAAAGCCGCGCGCGCTCCGCGTCGTCGAGCGTGCGCTTGCGGAAGAACGCCAGCAAGCCGAGGCCGTCGGTCGCCGCGCCGGCGGCTTTCAGGACCATCGCGTCGGCGCTGGCCTCGTCCGGCTTGTCGTCCGCCGCGAGGTGGATAAACGAGAAGACGAGGAATATGCCGACCACGAGGCGAAGCGAGCGGCGCATGCGTGGCCTCCCAGCGCGAGGAAGCGGACGACGAATTCCTCCCTAGCATATCGCCTACCGCTGGGGCATCGCAACCGTGCCGCTCGTCTTCAGGGGACCGCGGCGCACGGCGGCGTCCGGTTGCGGTCCTCGCACGCGCTGGTAGGGTACGACGTACTTGACGATGAAGCAGAAGAACGACAGGCTGGCCGCCATGCCGAAGAGGTGAAATATTTCATGGGACGCGAAGACGCCCGGCCACGGCTCCGGCCAGCGGGCGAGGTAGATGAACGCGCCGACGGAGTAGAGCATTCCGCCGAGCAGGACCAGGCGCAATTGCCGCGGCGGCACCACGCGGCGCAACTCTGGATAGCACGACCCCAGCCCCCAGCCCATGCCGAGGTAGAGCAACGTCGAGGCGGCGCGCGGCACGTCGAGGTCGGCCAGGCGGATGCCGATGCCAGCGGCCGCCATCAGCCACACCCCGCCGAGCGTGCCCCAGCGATACGGCCCGCGGCAGAGCGTGAAGACGATCGGCGTGCCAGTGCCGGCGATCAACAGGAAGATGCCGACGTAGTCCAGGCGCGCGAAAAGCTCGATCCGTTCGGGGGCGAGTCGGACAGCGTGGAACAGCGCGCTGAGTCCGAAGCAGACGGTCATGCTCAGGCCATAGACGAGCATCGTGAGTTGGCGCGGCCGATCGCCGCGCGTTCGCCGCCAGAGCAGGACGGTGGCCGGCACCGACAACACCGCCCAGAGGAGGTGGGTCCAGGTGCTGACCAGATCGCGGAAATCGAAGACGCTCATGGCCCGCTCCGTTGGGCGACGGTGTCAAGCGAAGGCGCCGATAATGGCCGACGCCATCGCGGTCGTCGTGGCCGACCCGCCGAGGTCGGGCGTGCGGACGCGGCCGTCGCCGAGGACCGTTTCGACGGCGGCCAGAATGCGCCGCGCCGCCTCCGCTTGGCCGACCGCTTCGAGCAGGTCGATGGCCGGCAGCAACAGCGGCAACGGATTGGTATGGTCCGGCCCGTAGCGTTCGCGGCCGCCGCCGTGGAATGCCTCGAAGACGCGGACGCCGTCGCCGACGTTGATCCCGGCCGTGGCGCTGACGCCACCCACGAGGCCGGCGCATAGGTCGCTCACCAGATCGCCATACAGGTTCCCCATTACCAGTACGTCGAATTGTCGCGGCTTGCTCACCAATTGCATACAGCAATTGTCCACGATGATTTCCTTCGTCTGCAACGAGGGGAAATCCTTGGCCGTGGCGCGGAACGCCTCCAGGAACAGGCCGTCCGCCAGTTTGAGGATATTCGCCTTGTGGACGCAATGTACCTGGCGCCGCCCCGCGGCTGTCGCCCACTCGAAGGCGAAGCGGAAGAAGCGCCGACAGGCCGCTTGGGTGACGATCTTCAAGCTCTGCACGACACCCGGAACGATCTCGTGCTCGATGGCGGCATACAGGTCTTCGGTCAATTCGCGGATGACGAGGAGATCGACGTCCTGAAAGCGCGCCGGTAGGCCGCGCAAATTGCGCAACGGCCGCACCGAGGCGTACACCCCCAGTGCGCGTCGCAGGGCCACGTTGGCGTTGCCGCGCGGCGCCCCCGGCGGCGCCGGCAGCATCGTCTTCAGGGCCACGCCGTTCGCCTTGATCGACGCCAGCAAGGCGTCCGGCAACACCGCCCCGCCGCGTTCCTGCGACGCGGCGCCAGCCAGATGTTCGTCCCAGTCGATGGCGACGCCGGCCGCTTCCAGAATGCGCTGCACGGCGGGAACCTGATCGAAACCGCCGCCGCCGCCTTGGACCAGGGTTATGCGTAAAGACATGATTGAAATCTCTGGCCGCTATCCGCCTACCCTCACTCTACGACCAGGAAGCAACGTCGTTTCAGATGTGGTTGCGGCTCCGCCGCGCTACGCCGTTTTTCACGGGCAATTTCGTTGTGACTATTTCGTCTAATGTGGAGATCGAGGGTGTGGCGCTGAACGGGGGGCGAATTCCCACCCCCTCATTCCAGCCTGGCCGAAGCGCCGAGTGGCATGGGCTTCACCGGCCGCGTCTCCCACCGTGGCCTCGGCCCATTCCAGCGCCTCCGCTTCGCGCGTTTCATCCTGGGCCATCCGTTGGCAGGCGACCTCCAGATCCTCGCCGATGAAGAAGCGATTCTCAGCCATATGAAACTTCGACACCTCTTATAGCCAACTGCGCGAATAGTGAAACATTGTGTATTTACCCCGAAGGGGTTGGATCCCATAGCCCAGGGTTGCCGCGCAGCGGCTACCCTGGGATCAGACTGGATAAAGACTGAAACCACGATCAAACGTGGGCCGCGCTAACGATTTAACCCTTGCAGGATAGGGTTGTTTGGGTGTCGCCCTAGCCCAGGGTCGCCGGTGCGCGGCTACCCTGGGCTATGTGATCCAACCCCTTCGGGGTAAATTTTACGCGCCTCATTGGCAACGGGGTCAGCAACCATTACTGGCTTGCAGACGCCCACTCACTTCTCCGCCTTTTTCTCGTTCGCCTGGTAGATCGGCAGGTAGCGATACTCGACAGCCAGCGCGAGGACGGCCATCGGGGTGCAGTAGTTCTTACCGTAGGTGTTGCTGTCCGCGTCCTTGCTCTGCCAGCTGCCGTCGGTTTCCT
>JBBSES010000512.1:0-3762 GCA_038239465.1 Gemmatales bacterium | reverse complement strand
TGGAGTTCCCCGTCGTCTTCATGCCGGCCTTGGAGCAGGAAATCGTCCCCGGCGAACGTAGCCAGGACAAGCCCGAGGAACTGGAAGAGGAGCGGCGCGTCATCTTTGTCGGCATGACTCGCGCCAAGGAAGAATTGACCATGACGCACGCGCGGCTGCGCGAGTTCCGCGGCAGCACCCGCTACGCGGTGCCGAGCATGTTCCTCGACGAACTGCCCGCCGACCGGATTCGCGCTATGGATTTATCGTCGGGATCGGGCGGCGTGGCGCCGGCGATTTACGACTGGCGCGGCGGCTCCCCGGCGTCGCAACAAGGCTGGCTCGACGCCGGCGTGCAAGCCAACGACGAGGGCGAAGGCATCGCATGGGCGCCGGGCACACTGGTGCGCCACGACACGTATGGCCAGGGCCGCGTCACCGACCTGAGCGGCTACGGCGCGATGCGCAAGGTCAAGGTGCGCTTTCCGGCGCACGGCGAAAAGACGTTCATCGCCAATAAGGTGAAGCTGACGGTCGTGGGTCGGGACGACGATTGACGCGGTCGCTGGGTTCATCCTCGGGGCGCGAACGCGACCCCGCTCAGCAGTGCTATACTACCCGCATCGGTCCTATCCCCGGCGCGAACACCGGAGGCTCCCTTGGCCCTCTACTACAACGCGGGATCGAGCGGCCCGGAAAGCCCGCTTGCGACCATTCGCTCCTTCATCGGCCAGGCCATTCAAATTGGCGCGCCCTCGTACAACGCTGGCGACCATCGCGGCTGCTACGAGGTATATGCCTGCACCGCGCGCTTCCTCGTTCACTCCATCGAGGGCGGCGACGAATACAAGCAAGTGCTGCGGCAAGCGCTGCAGCGCGCAGCCCTCATTGCCGACGTGACGGAGCAGGCGTGGGTCATGCGCCATGCATTCGATTCGTTGTTAGGTAAGGATAACAATTAGCATCCCAGCGACATCATCCCATCCGCGCCTTGCCCAGCCGGCCGCGCCGCCGACGCCTTCGGCAAACTCGGACTGATGCGCGGCTTCCTCGCGGCCGATACAAGAGGAAGAATTAGCCCCGTGGGCGGAAGCCGCCAGCGGAACGCTGCGTGCGCGGAAAGGAGACCCGTTCGATGGTCCGGTCATACTGGAAAGGGACGCTCGTCGTGGCGCTGGCGTGGTCCGGCTTCGTCTGGGGACAACAGCCGCAAGGCCCCGCCTTGACGCCGCTCCCCTCGACGCCGCGGACGGCCCCGTCGGCGGACAAGCCTCTGCCTCCCGCCGAACGCCTGCCCGGCGATTCGACGCCGAAGGTGGCGCCGCCCATCAATGGGGAGCCAATCGTCAAAATTAACGAACCGGGCAAACCGGAGCAGCATTGCCGCCTGCTTAAAATGTGGCGCACGCCCGAGGGAGCCACCGCCCGCGAACTGCAAGACATCTCGACCGGGGAAATTATCACCCTGGTCGACGAGATCGCGGCCGAGTCCACGCCCACGATGATGCCGGCGCCGCGCGGCAACGGCCTGGCGTCGCGCGTCTTCCACTGGGGACGCGACCGCAACCCGCCCGCTGGCAGTCCGCTGCCGCCGGACGCGGTCTCGGTGCCTGCCGAGCCAGTGCTGGTATCGCCGTTGCCCGCCACGCCTTCCGACCAAGAGCCGACGCTCGTGCCGGCGCCGATCGTCGTCCAGCCGACGACTCCCGAAATGAAGCCGGCGCCGGTCGTGACGAAGCCGGCGCCCGTGGAGATGAAACCGGCCCCGGTCGTCACGAAGCCGATGCCCGTGGAGATGAAACCGGCGCCTGTGGTGACCAAGCCGGCACCCGTGGAAATGAAGCCGACTCCCGTGGTTGCCCAGCCGCTGCCGGAACGAATGGCCGAACCGGCGGCGACGATGCCGAAACCGATGATGCCGGTCGCCAAACCTCAGCCGGTCGTCGTCAAGGAACCGGAAGCGGCCCCGGCCAAGGGCGCCTTCTGGCGCGGCTGGTTCCAGGCCGACGAAGCGGTCAAAACCCCGGCGCGGCAACCGGCGCAAATGCCTGTCGTCGCCACGCCCGCCACGCGCCCGCCGACGCCCGTGCCGGTGGTGAAGACGCAGCCGAACGCGGCGCCGGCAGCGCGAACGCCCGCGAAGCCGACCGAAATGGCCAAGAACACGATACTGAACGCGGGCAACTCCAAGGGAGGACCGCCACCCCTCGACGGCAGCGTGTCCAAGCCGGCCCAGGGCGATTCGGGGTGCGCCGCCAAGACGTCGATGGGTGTGGCCGATGCCACGGCGTCGGCCGGCAAACCCTTCCGGCCGGGCATGATTCCGCCGCGTCCGCTCAACGTCCCGAGCGCGACGGCGGTCGTCGCCAAGCCGCCGGTCAAGCCGACCACGGAGACGCCGCAGCCCAGCGATTGGCGGCGCTCATGGGGCAAGCCGGAAGCGTCGCAAGCCACGGTGAAGGCGTCGGACAAATTGCCGCCCGCGAAAGAAGTGGCCCAGGCGCCGGCCCCGCGGTGGCCGAGCGATCCGCCGAAGCCGGAAGCCAAGCCGGAGCCGAAGCCGATCCAGACGGTGCGCATCGACCTGCCGCGCGCCGAGCCAAAGGTGGCCGACCCGCTTACGGCTCCCGAGCGCTACGCTCGCAATCCAGTGGATGTCAAGCCCGTGGAACCCGTCAAGCCGCCGGAACCGAAGCCCGTCGCGGCGGTGGCCAGCAAGCCGGCGGTCGAGGCAAAGCCCGAGGCGCCGAAGACGCTCGTGACGCCGAAAGTCGTCGCTGTCCCGGCCGCCCCGAAGATGGCTCCGATCGAACCGACGGAATCGGCCGGTGTCGCTACCACGCAAGGACAGGTGCCGCTCGGCGCCAAGTCGGTGCTGGCCGCCTATGGCGACAAGCCGACGGGCGTCGTCTACCTGCCGGTACCGATGGTGACGCTGCCGTACCAGACGGTGCCGCCGCAGCGTCTGGCCGCCGCTCAGGCCGCCGCCGATGCGCCGGGCGTCGATGCCCGCGACGGCAATGCTTTCTCGAACACGCCGGGCAAGCCCAGCGGCCCGACGCGCGAGGAGCAGATGGCGTCGAACGCCTTCTCCAGCGGAAGTTCGCGCGGCGCGCAGCCGTACCGCCCTGGCCCCGGCTATCCAGTGCCGCCCGCGCAGATGATGGCCATGATGCCGCCGATGCAGCCGGGGTATGGCCCGCCCGTCTCCCAGGCCGGCTATTATCCCAACCAGCGCCCCGCCTATCCGGTGCCTGTCATGCAGGGATACTATCCGCAGGCCCCCGCGGGCATGGGCTATCCGCAGGCCATGCCGGCATATCCCGCGCCTGGGCCGCAAGCGTCGGCCCCAGGCGTGCATAGCGTCGCGCAGATGCTGCTGACGCTTAAGGACGCCCTGTATCCGTCGCATCGGGAATGGGCGGCGGAAGCGTTGGCCATCAGCGATTGGCGGAGCAATCCGCAAGTCGTCGATGCCCTGATGCTCGCCGCCAAGGAAGACCCGGCCGCGACCGTGCGGGCCGGCGCCGTCCGCGCCCTGGCGCGGATGAACACCAACAACTCCGCCGTCGTCGCCACGCTGCAAGGGCTGCGGGCCGACCCCGACCCGCGCGTCCGCAAGGACGTGGAGCAGGCGCTGGGCGGGCCTAACGCCTCCGTCGTGCAGCCGGTCGGCGGCGTGATGCCGAAGTAACCATCCGCCGTCCGCGGCCAACACTCGGCGCGGCCGGCGGACTTACCTTGCCCCCCCCCAGCCCAACAGCTAGAACAAAATACCACAAC
>JBBSES010000511.1:0-3774 GCA_038239465.1 Gemmatales bacterium | reverse complement strand
GGTTGGTGGACGGTGGTCGGTGAAATGCGAATACCTGTCCGGCGTGCGCTTGCCGCTATCCGCCGCATTTGCATTTCACCGTCCACCAACCACCGTCCACTATTTCCTCAGTCCGCGGTTAAGCTCACATTGAGCTTGGCCAACGCCTCGCTCTCGATTTGCCGGACGCGCTCGCGGGTCAGGCCGAGACGTTCGCCGATTTCCTTGAGCGTCTTCGGTTCCTCGTCGTCGAGGCCGAAGCGCATGCGCAGAACGGTGGCCTCGCGCGGGTCCATCTTTTCGAGCAGTTCGAGCACCTGCTTCAAATCGTCGGTCTCGACCATTTCGGTGTCGGGACTCTTGGCGCGGCCGTCCATCAACATCTCGTCGATGGACCAGCCGTTCTCGGTCTGATCGCTCTGCGGCACCGAATTGTAGATGCGGATGGCCTTCTTGATGATGCTCAGCTTCTTCTTCGGCAGGTCGAGGATGCGGGCGATCTCCTCGTGCGTCGGGGCGCGGCCCAGTTCGTCCTGCAAGCGCGTCGAGGCGCGGCGCCACTTGGCGAGCAACTCGACCATGTACGCGGGAATACGGATGGTCTTGGCCGTGTTGACCAGGGCGCGCTTGATCGACTGCTTGATCCAGTAACTGGCGTACGTGCTGAAGCGCGTGTTCATCGACGGGTCGAACCCCTCGACGGCGCGCAGTAGCCCCAGGTTGCCCTCCTCGATCAAATCCTGCAAACCGAGGCCCTTGCCCGTGTAGCTGCGGGCAATGTTGACCACCAGGCGCAGGTTGGCGCGTACCATGCGGTCGCGCGCCTCGTTATCGCCGTCCTCAATGCGGTGGGCGAGTTCTTTCTCTTCGTCGGCGCTGAGGAGAGACGTCTCGTTGATCTCGCGGAGGTACGTTTCCAGGGGAGATTGCACCGCTTCGCTGCGTACCCTTCGCGGGCGTGTCATGGTGGTGTTCCAGCGCGAGTGATGGTTTGGGTCTTGTCAATCATACCGGAGGCGCCGGCGCGATGCCAGACCTCGAAGACGGGAGCCGGGAAGAATCGAAGCACGAAGGCAGCGCTGCCTTGCGGACCCCTCTATCGCTCGCCTTCTCGCGTCTACCTAGGTTATCGTCCGCCCACTCAATTACCTGGAACGCTGGGACGCGAACTTGGGCAAGGCAGGCGGGCACCCAACGGCGCGTGGGGTGCAACAGGAATGACCCGCACTTGGGGGAGAGAGGGAAACAGAGAGAAGGAGAAACTGTGGTATTCTGAGATGGGAATAGTGGGCGACCGGGCCGCGAAATGGATGGAAATGAAAGGAGACGCGCGTGCCGCTCTTGGATCACTTTCATCCCCCGACGGTCGCGCGATCTCGGTGGCCGTCGTTTCACGGCGTCTGGGCGGGGGTCTTGGTTCAGCACCTCAACGAGGTACTTCCCGATCGATTCACGGCCGAGATGGAAGTGCATCTCGGCACGGAAATTCAGGCGGATGTGGCGGAATGGGAAGCCATCCGGGGCGAGAATCCCAACGGAACCAGCAACGGCGTGGGGGTTGCCACCTACTCGCCTCCCGTCGTCACGGCGGTCCTGGAGGCCGTTTTTCCCGACGACGTTGAGGTACGCATCATCGATAGGCGCGAAGGGTACGACATCGTTGCCGTCATCGAGTTGGTTAGCCCGTCGAACAAGGATCGACCCGAGTCGCGCCGGGCATTTTCCGCTAAGTGCGGGGCGCACCTGACGCGCGGGGTCGGCCTTCTCGTGGTGGATATCGTGACCGCGCGCCGGATCGACCTCTTCGCGGAACTCCTTCAATGGTTGAACCAGCCACAAGCGGCGGCGCTACCGGCCGGCATTTGGCTGCACGCCGCCGCCTATCGGCCAATCCGCCGCGAAGGAAACGACCATATCGACTTGTGGCTCCATCCGCTGGCGGTAGGAATGCCGTTGCCGACATTGCCCTTGCCGCTTCGCGGCGCCGGTTGCCTGGCACTCGACCTTGAGGCGTCGTACGCCGAAGCACGGACGCGCAGCCGCTTGTGACCACTCACCAGATATGCCGGCCCAGCGCCTCAAGCGCCGCCGCGCGGTCGCCGCGGCGGAAAACGTCCACGAGTTCCCGATGCTCCGCGTGGATGCCCAGCAGTTTTGGGCCGTAATCCAGCACGCATTGTCGGAAGTGCGAGCGCACGCGGGCCACCACCGTTCGCCAGATCGCCAGCGAATCTTCCTGGCCCGCTCGTTCCAGGAGCGAGCGGTGAAACGCCAGGTCGCAGCGCACGATGCCGCTGACGTCCTTGGCCCGGCAGGCGCGCTCCATGCCGTGCAGCAGGTCGTCCCAGGCGTTCCAGTCGGCGTCGGTCAGGCTGTCGTAGATCACCTTCAGGGCATACGTCTCGATGGTGCGGCGAATCGGCACGATGAGTTCGCGGACGGCGTCGGGGGCCGACGGCGCAACCTTGACGCCGCAATTGGGCCGGGCGACGAGCAAGCCTTCGTGCGTCAACTGCACGAGCGCTTCGCGGATGGGGCCGCGGCTGACGCCGAAGCGCTGGGCCAATTCCACTTCGCCGATGCGGTCGCCCTCGGCGTAACGCCCACAGAGGATGTCGTCGCGCATCTGGTCGGCGATTTGCTGGCGCGTGCCGCGCACCAGTGAGGAAGAGGTCATGCGTGTTTCTCCGACCATTGCGCTGGCGTTAGGGAATCAATGCTTCCAGGGCCTTGCCCTCGCACAACACAAACGGCCGGCCGAGCGGATCGTGCAGCGTCGTGTCGGCCGGCACGCCGAGTGCCCGATAGAGGGTGGCGTGGATATCTTCCGGCGTCACGGGAGTATCGCGCGGAAACGCGGCTTGCTTGTCGGAGGCGCCGACGAGCGCGCCGCCGCGCAGTCCGCCGCAAGCTAGCAACATGCTGTAGCACTGCGGCCAGTGGTCGCGGCCGCCATCGCGGTGCTTGGGGCTGCGGCCAAACTCGCCCATCCAGGCGACGAGCGTGGAATCGAACAATCCGCGGTCGCGCAGGTCGTCGAGCAGGCCACTCAGGGCGAGATCGGTTTCCGTCAGATGATCCTTGATCTTGCCGTAACAATTGCCTTCGTGCGTGTCCCAGCGTTCGTTGGTGTTGGGCAACGTATCGGCGACCATGACGAGGCGGACGCCGGCCTCGATGAGGCGCCGGCCGAGCAACGCCGCCTGGCCGAAGCGGTTCATCCCGTAGCGCTGCCGCGCGGCCAGCGGTTCTTGGGAAAGGTCGAACGCCTGCTTGCTGGCCGCCGATCGCAATAGTCCGTAAGCGGTTTCGTAGTAGGGCTGCATCTGCCGCGCGGCCGCGCCGTCGCGCTGCCGAGCGGCGTGAGCGTCGAGTTTTTCCAATAGCCCGCGCCGGCCGTCGAGGCGTTCGCCGGGGATTTCGCCCGGCAAGGTCAGGCCCGGCACCGTGAAATCGGCCTGGCTCGGATCCTGGCTGATGACGAGGGGGTCGTAGGCCGTGCCGAGAAATCCGCCGTGCTGCCCCAGGGAAAAGACTCCGTTGTCGATCATGGCGCAGGGCAATTGCACGTAAGAGGGCAAGGCACGCTCGGCCGGCTTCACCTTCATCAGCACCGATCCGAGCGACGGCCAATCCGAGCGCTTGGCCACCGAGTTCTCGGCCGTCACGGTCGGCAGGTGTCCCGTCAACGCATAATGCGTGGCGGGCGTGTGCGTGGCGATGCGGTGCGTCATCGACCGAATCAACGCCACCCGATCCATGCGCCGCGCCAGCCCAGGCAAATGCTCGCAAATG
>JBBSES010000510.1:0-3786 GCA_038239465.1 Gemmatales bacterium | reverse complement strand
GCCGCCGTTCTCGTTCAGGCTGCCAGCGTCAAGGCGGCGCCGCCCGCCGTGCTAGCGGCTATGAGTCAAAGCGCGCCCGCGACGGCCCTGGCCGACGGCGTCTTCAAAGCGTCCCTGGCGCTCAAGGTCAAGATCGCGCTCGGGTCGGCCGTCGCCATTATCGCCATCGCAGCCACCGCGGTCATGCTGGCGCCGGCCGCTCCCGCTCGCATGGTGTTCCAGGACTTCGACGCCGCGACGCCGCGTCTCAACGCGGACGGTCAATCGTTCCCCTACTGCGACGGCGGCCTGGAAACTGGACCCGTCGGCGGCGTCACGACCGACGCCACCGACGCCGTCTCGGGCCGTAGCTTGATCGTCCGTGTTGAGGCGCCGCATCGGCTCCGCGTGCAGTTCGCCCCCCGCGATCGCAAGGGCTGGGGCTTCGCGCGGGATTTTGCCCAGCGCCCCGCCGAGTGGCGGTTCGACACCTACGACCGGCTGCGCTTTTTCGTCAAACGGCCCACGTCGGCCGTGCCCCATTTGACGAACGGCACCACTAACATGGCCGTCTGCGCCAACATCAAGAAGGCCAACGAGGGACCAGACGATTCGGTCGCCTATCACCATCGCTTTAACGTACCGGCCGGTTCCTGGACGCAATGCCTGGTCAATGCCCATCCGCACTTGCGGATGCGCTCGACGCCCGAAACTTGTGACCATCTGCCGCGGCCGACGGGCGAACCGGGCATCAATTACTGCGACGCCATGAGCAAGCTATTCATCGAGGATCGCCAACCGCCGACCGCGTACCCGGCCGATTATCGCCTCGACGAAATGGAATTCCTTCAAGCGAGCGGTCCAGAGAACGACGCGCAAGTGTTCTCGATCGCGGCCACGTATCGCGCGACGGACAATCGGTTGATCCTGACCTGGAGCCGCCCCGAAACCGAAGATAACGTGCCACACGAGGTGCGCTTCGGCTTCGAGGACATTCACCGCATCGGCTGGGGCAAGGCGCAAACAGCGCCCGGCGGCATCGTCAAGCCGGCTGGCAAGGGGATCGACCATTCGGGCATGATCTACGACTCGACCGCGCTGCCGCTGCGGGGCCGGTCGGTACTTTACCTGGCGATCAAGCCGCGCGACGCCGAGCGATTCTCGCAGGTCGTCGTCCCGTTGAATCTTCGGTAGCACCGTTTAGCGACGCTTCGAAGAAGCGTTCTCCCATCTCTCCCATGAGGTAAGCACGACCATGAGCCAGTTCTTCAAGCCATCGAAGACGCGCAAATCGTCCCCCGCCGTCCGCGTGAAGCCAACCGTCGAAGCACTCGAAGACCGTTGCGTACCCGCGACGTTAACCGTCGGCCCCGGCGCTGCGTATCAATACGCCCTCCCCAGCCAGGCGGCCGCCGCGGCCCGCGACGGCGATACCATCCAGATCGCCGCCGGCGGCAACTACAACGGCGACGTCACCAACTGGACGCAAAACAACCTCACCATCCAGGGCGTCGGCGGCCGGGCGCACATCGACATCGCCGGCGTCCGCGCCTACGGCCAAAAGGGCATCTGGCTCATTCAGGGGAACAACACCACCGTCGAAAACATCGAGTTTTCCGGCGCCCACGACTTCCAGAACTCGGGGAGCAACTGGGCCGGCATCCGCGAGGAAGGCAGCACGCTGACGCTCGTCAACGACTACTTCCACGACAACGACGACGGCATCCTCGTCAACGCCGGCGCGACTTCGGACGTCACCGTCTCCGGCAGCGAGTTCGCCAACAACGGCTTCGGCGACGGCTACAGCCACAACATGTACATCGGCGCCGTCCGCACGTTCACGCTGGAAAACTCCTACAGTCACGACGCCAAGGTCGGCCACCTCGTCAAGAGCCGGGCGCTTACCAACTACATCCGCTATAACCGCATCGAGGACGGGCCGAACGCCACCGCCAGCTACGAGATCGACTTGCCGCAGGCGGGCACGTCGTATCTCATCGGCAACGTCATCGAGCAAGGCGCGAACTCGCAGAACCCCAACATCATTGCCTACGGCGAGGAAGGGACGCAGAATCCGGGCCAGCAGCTGTACCTCGTCAACAACACCGTAGTCAACGACAAGGGCAACGGCACCTTCGTCTGGGCGCCGCAGACCACGGCGCAAGTGACGCTGGAGAACAACATCTTCGCCGGCCCTGGCGCGGTGATTTCCACGGGCGGCTCGGTCGCGAAACCGAACAACCTGGTATCGAACAGTCCGGGCTTCGTGAACCAGGCGGGCATGGATTACCACCTGACCGCCAACTCGGCGGCCATCGACGCCGGCACGGCGCCTAGCAGCGTTAATGGCGTCGATCTTTCGCCGGCCTACGAGTATGTCGATCCGCTGAGCAAGCAGGCGCGGCCGACCTTTGGCGCGCTCGATATAGGCGCTTACGAGTTTCACTCGGCCGCCGTCAATCGCGCGCCGACGGTGGCGACCGCGGCGGCCGGCGCCCTCAACGCGGCCGGCACGGCGGCGACGCTGTCCGCCTTCGGCGCCGACGCCGACACCGGCGAGGCGAGCCTCACCTATACCTGGACGGTCGTCGGCACGCCGCCCGCCGCCGTGACTTTCGGCGTTAACGACAGCAACGCCGCCAAGAATTCGAGCGCCACGTTCACCGCGACCGGCACGTACACCTTGCAAGTGGCCATCGTCGATCCGAGCGGCGCCTCGGCGACGAGCAGCATCGTCGTCAGCGTCGGCCAGGTGGTGACGGGTTTGAGCGTGACGCCGGCCACCGTTACCCTCTCGGGCGGCGGTAGCCAGACGTTCACGGCATCGGCGACCGATCAATTTGGCCTTCCCGTAACGGCCCCGTCGATCGCCTGGTCGCTGGCCAGCGGCGTCGGCTCCGTCAACGGCAACGTCTACACCGCGCCGGCCAGCAGCGGCACCGCCGTCGTCAAGGCCACCAGCGGCGCCGCCAGCGCGACGGCCAACGTTACCGTCAATGCCGTGACGCCGCCGGGCGGTTCGATCGTCCTGCACATCTCGGAAGACGCCTACCAGGGCAACGCGCGATACACGATTTCCGTGGACGGCGTGCAAGTCGGCGGCGTCCGCACCGCGACCGCGCTGCACGGCGCCGGCCAATCGGAAACCGTCACGCTGACCGGCCCCTACGCCGCCGGGTCGCACACCGTCGCCGTCAAATTCCTGAACGACAAGTGGGACGGCACGGCGGCCACCGACCGCAATCTTTACCTCGACGGCATCGACTTCGGCGGCACGCATTACGCGGGCCGCGCCCTCTACAGCAACGGCACCGCGACCGTGACCGTCAGCAGTGCCGTCGCGCCGCCGCCCGCCGCAGCCATCGTCCTGCGCGTCTCCGAGGACGCCTACCAAGGCAACGCGCAATACACGATCACCGTGGACGGCGTGCAAGTCGGCGGCGTCCGCACCGCGACCGCGCTGCACGGCGCCGGCCAATCGGAGACCGTCACGCTGACCGGCCCCTATGCCGCGGGCCCTCATATCGTCGGTATCACCTTCCTCAACGACAAGTGGGACGGGACGGCGGCCACCGACCGCAACCTCTACCTCGACGGCGTTGATTTCGGCGCCATCCAATACGCGGGCGGCGCCCTCTTTTCGCAAGGCACGTACTTCGTCAAGGTAGGGGGCTAACCACTGGCGAGCGGGGTCGCGTCAGCGCCCCGAGTGCGCGGCGCTGACGCGCCCCGAGTGCGCGGCGCTGACGCGCCCCGAGTGCGCGGCGCTGACGCGCCCCGAGTGCGCGGCGCTGACGCGCCCCGAGT
>JBBSES010000509.1:0-3788 GCA_038239465.1 Gemmatales bacterium | reverse complement strand
ACGTTTAGCGACAGGTGAAACTTGGTGGCCGTCATCGCCGTCCTCTAGGTTGTTGCCCGCGGAAAAGGTACGAGCCAGGCCGCCGCGCCCAGGAGCACGGCGCCGGCCGCGCTGCCGTAGAACATGCCGTCATACGAGCCGGTCGCGTCCTTGCAAGCGGCCAACAGCAACGGACCCACGGCCGATGCCAGCACCGACAACACCTGCGCCGCCCCCTGGACTTTGCCGAGGTGACGCCGGCCAAACGCTTCCGCGTAGAAGGAAAAGTGTACCACGGTGATGACGCCGCCCGCCACGCCCAAGGTTAACGCATAAACGACCACTTGCGCGATCTTGGCCACGAACGGGAAGCTAGCCAGCGACGCCGCGAACATCGCCATGCCCAGCCCCAGAAGGCGGCCCAGCGGCCAGCGTGTCGCTAGCCACCCGGCCAACAAGTTGGTCAACAAGCCGCTTACGGTCAGCAGAATCATGACCAGGAGGAACGTGTCTTGATCGAAGCCGTGCGCTTGCAGGATGGCTTGATTGAAGAGCGTGATCGCCGACCACGTCAGGCCGAATAGCGAGGTGGCCAGCCCGAACGCCCAGAAGGCCGGCGTCCGCAATGCCGCCCCCAGCGTGAAATCGATGCCAAGCCCACGCTTCGATTTTTCCGAAACGCCGGGTTCGATCTCCAGGCCGCACGCTTCCGGCGAACTGCGCGCCAGCAACCAGGCGACCGGCGCCATGCCGAGGATCAAGGCCAAGCCGACGCCGGCCCAGGCCATGCGCCATCCGTCCCTTCGCGCGACAAGTTGCACCGCCGAAAAGCTGCCGATGAAGCCGAATGCCAGCAAGAAAGTGAAAACCCCCATCGCCAAACCCAGGCGGCGCGTGAACCACTTGCCCGGCAATGCCATGCTGAGGACGGAAAGCGTACCCTGCCCCAGGCCGCGCACCAGGATCAGCGTCAACAACAGTTCTATCCAGGAAGAGACGCCGCTCATGAGCAATACCGCGACGCCGAGGGCCAGGCTCACGATCGTCAACACAGCGCGGGTGCCGAAGCGGTCGAGGAGTTGGCCCCCCGGCAGGCAAAACGCGGCCCCCAGGACGATGGCGACGAAGTTGATGGCGCCGAAGGTCACGCCGTCGATGCGCAGGTCGGCGAGCAGCGGCTCGGTGATCAGCCCGAGGCCATGCGTGCGGCCCGGCAGCGTCGCCGTCATCGCCAGCGCGGCCACGCCCACATTGACCCAACCGTAATAGAACGGCAAGCGCAGAGGCGCCGATTCCGGCACCGCGGCCGCGCTGGTCGGCGCACTCATAAGCATCCGTTTATTTATAATACACGTCGGTTTTGCCGTACTCGGCGTACTTGACCTTCAGCCAGGCGTGGAACTCGCGGTAGTGGGCCTCGCGCCGTTCGCCGCCATCGGAGGCGGCGTTGTAGCTCAGGTACAGCTGCCGCCGCCAGCGATCCGACCGATTGGGCGCCGAGCGGTGCGGCGTGAAGGCGCCGAAGAGTGCCACGTCGCCCGGCCGCAGGTCGAGCGCGACGCCCCGGCTTTCGTCCACGGCGCCGGGCGGGCAGGGATGGTAGTCGCCGTCTTCCGCGGACAGGTAGCCGTCGCGGTGATAGCCGGGAAACACCTCGGTGCAGCCGTTGGCCGGGTCGGCCGGATCGATCGCCAGCAGCACGGTGACGAAGCTGCGCGGGAAGTCCTTCCAACTGATGTAGTCCTGGTGCATGTCGTAGCCGCGCGCCCCCGGCGGCTTGAAAATGAGCTTGTCCTTGAACAGGTGGGCCGGTTCGCCGTAGATGTCGGCCAATGCGTCGAGGATGCGCGGGTCGCGCGCCAGCCCTTCGCATATAGGCCCGATATCGATGACCGGGTCGAACGTCTCGAACAGGCATTCATCGGTGACGACGTGATTCTGCCAGCGGCAGCGGATGTTTCGCGTGTCGATGAGGTCTTCGCGCCGCCGCAGCGCCTCGGCCTCGAAGACGGCGGCTGCGATCTCCAGCGGCGAAAACAGGCGGCGCAGGATCAAGTATCCCTGACTCTCGTAGTGCCGCAGCTGTTCGGGGGCCAGCATTGCCTAATATCCGAGGAAGGGACGAAGGCCGCGGTCATTTCACCCCATCAAATTACGCACCCTTGGCGCCGCCGCCAAGGGTGCGTCGCGGAGAGGGTGGGCGCTTGGCGGTGAGGGTCGGCCCTTGGCGAAGCGGATTCGCGCGCGGCCAGAAAGCGATCGTTGTCTAGAAAACGGGCACCAGCAAGCTCTGGCCGCGCGTGCGATAATCGCCCTGGGCCGAAGCGTCGAACCAGCTGCCCGTATCCGTGGCGCCGATGGATACCTTCAAGAAGTAATCGGTTAGCGCCGCGATGCGGGCCGCGACGGCGCCGAGCGTCACGCGGAATACATTCGGGTCACCGCTGCTGTAGGTGCCGTCGGCGTCGAGCGCAAACCCGGTGGGATTGTGGTTGCTCAGCGACAGGTCCCACAAGGCGATTTGCACGGCGGCGGCCGCGTCGGGATCGAGGCTCAAATCTTGCGTTCCGAAGTGCTTGAAGACGTACGACATCCGACTGCCGTTGGCGAAGAAGGTGGCCAGGTCGGCGCGCGTATTCACCGCCGTCGTCTGGCCCACGCCGAAATCGTGAAACAGGTCGATGCAGAAGGTGTCGAACGTCACGGGGGCCCCGGTGTCGCCGGTGAAGGTGACGTGGAACTGCGACAGATAGGCGGTGACGCTGCCGCTATCGCCGGTGCCGTCGTCGAACGCGACGGTGCCGATGGTGCTGTTGTTGAGGGCGTCGAGCGTCACGGTGCCGGTGGCGGCGAGGACGGTTTCCGCCAGCGGGCCGGCCGTGCTGCCATTAAAGTTGATGTCACCCTCGTAAACGGCGGTAATCGCATGGTTGCCGGCGCCGAGATCGGAAACCGTCACGCTGGCCTGGTCGATGCCATTGACGACGCTCAGCGTCGCGCCGCCGATGGCCACTCCATTGTCGAAGAAAGTCACGCTGCCGGTGGGCGTGCCGACATCCGCGCCCACGGTCGCCGTGAACGTAATCGATTGTCCCACGATGGCCGCGTTGACCGAGGTATGCACCAGAGTGGTCGTCGGCAGATAGATCGGCTCGACGGCGTTCAGCACCACGTCGTTGCCGTCGCCCCCGTGGTAAGTGATCGTGAAGGCGCGGCCGGCGAGCGTCAAGACCGCTCCTTCGCGCAAGCCGCGGAAGTGGCCGTGGACGGGATCGGCGCCTTCCTTGTCGATGATCGTGAAGGAATTGCCCAAAATCTCCGCCAAAACATCGATGACAAGACTTCCGTCAAGGCTGACTTGGCCGCCCACGATCAATTGGTCGGATGCCGTGCCAGGGCCGCTCAATTTTACTTCGAGTAGGCCCGTGGCGGTCTGCGAAAATTTTCGGCGCACGTCGAACGAACCAAAGACGCTTTGCTCGCTTACGAGAAACCGTCCTTCGTTCTCCAGGTAGCCGCCAAAAAACCCGGGACCGATCAGCACACCTCCTGGCAAATTGTGAAAATTGCCCGACAACCCGACTATCGTCGCATCGTCCCAGCTTGCCGTTCCCGAATTTTCGAGCGTGCGGCCAAGAAGCACCTTATCCTCAGTGCCGGCAATCGCCAAACTCGCGCCTTCCGCGACTCGGGTGACTCCCCGGCCCCGCACCGTACCCGCCGACCAAAGCCCACTGTGAGTGACGCTGAAGTTCGCGGAACCCGCCAGGATACCGCCGGTTTGTTCGAAATCTTCGATGGCGAGATTT
>JBBSES010000508.1:0-3792 GCA_038239465.1 Gemmatales bacterium | reverse complement strand
GGACAGCCTTTCAGCAGATGAGGATCATAACCGCCGACACGATTGACAATCTGGGCGATCTGGTAGAGCGTCACGGCCCGTGGTGCGCCGAGGTGGTAGAGGCCGGCGGCGTCGGTGGCCAGGAAGGACTCGAAGACGCGATTGAGATCGTCGGTATAGGCGATGGAACGCAACTCGTCGAAATATAATGTCGCCGGCCGGCCGTTGCGGAAGCGCGACTGAATCCAATCGATGGCGCCGGCATGGTGGCTGAAGCTGCGGCCCATTGGCAAGGCGATTCGCAAGACCGCGGCGGCAGGTGCGTCATCCCTGAGCACGGCTTCCCCAAGGGCCATCGTCTTGCCGTAGACCGTCACCGGATCGAGGGCGTCGTCCTCGCGGTAGGGCCGGCCGAGCGTCCCCGAAAAGACCAGGTCTGACGACAGATGCACCAGCCGGCTGCCGTGCGTCCGGGCGTTCTCCACGATGGCGGCGGCGGTATCGACGTTGAGCAACCGGGCCATCGCCGGATCAAGTTCGCACGATTTCAGGGCACAATTGCCAACGCAATTCAGCACCGACCGAAAGCGATAGTGGGCGAACAGGTCGCGCAAACCTTGCCGGTCCTCGGCGTCGATGGCGACGATGCCGTCCCCCGTGAGGCGAAAAGTCTGCTTCGGCCGGGTCCCGACCACCTGACCGGGGTAACGCCGTTGGAAATAGCGCAGCGCGTTAAAGCCGGCCACGCCGGTGATGCCGGTAATCAGCAGGGGCAGACGAGGCGGCAGGTCGGCGGCGGGGTGCGTCATGACAGAGACATGATAGGGCGATGCATGCGCTTCCTTCAAGGCGCGTCGAAGGGATCATTGGTGGCGGCGCTGTGCGGCGGTTGGCACCCGTTCACCCAACCCACACCGATTTCTCGCCACCGGAAAGGAGCCGTCAGTAACCGAGCAGGCGACTCAAGCGACTGGGGGAAGTCGTCGGGCAAGGCCGTGGACTTCGCAAGGCCCACTGCCGATCGCCGTCCAATATTTTGGGTCGTCCGTCAACCTTGTGGACCGCGTATTGGCCGGCGCGGAAAACCACTGGCTCGCACCAGGGATACAGTTCTCGGAGATTCGCGGGAAAGGCGGGAGGCAACGACAGGGGGTCGTCGGCACCGACCGCGGAGGCCTTTTCGCGGTCGAGACCCACGCACGTTAGGTCGGTCACCAGGAACACCTGATTGCTCGCATCGACATCTCCCCAAATGATTTCCCGTTTGCTCGGGTAGAAATTCAAAAACGTGTCGAGCATCACGAAACGGGTGGAAGGCGCTATGTCGAGGTCGAAATACAGGCCAATCGCGCGCCAGTCGAAGACGGTTAATTCTCCCGATTGGACGTGGTGGCCGCGCAAAAACCGCTCGACGCGGCCGAGTTCGGTGCGATCGAAGAGAAAGCTGTTCGAATGCTGGCCGATCAGGGCCAAGCGATCCTGGCATTCGGGAGAGTTAGCTTGACGCCAACAGAGCGGCCATTGCGAAAGCCGCCCCACGCCGAACATGGGATGGCCGATGAGAGCCAACGCCAGGGACACGGCCAGCACCCGTCTCGGAAGGGGGCGGAAGGAGTCGGCGCAGGTGGCGGTAAGCGTCACGGCAAGGAGCAGCAGCGGGGCAAAATGATAGTCGAAGCCTTTTTGGAACACGAGGACTTGAAGCAGCCAACCCAGGTAAAACGCGGCGAGCAGTTGAGGCCAAGGCGGGAAAAGAGCCGTTGTGCCCACCGGGGCCGTTCCGCGGCGCATCAGCTGGAACAGGGCGAGAGATATGGCCGCCACGTGGATGAGGCTCCACGGGCCGAACGACGCGAACAAGGAACGTAAGCGGCCGGGAAGCGCGCCGGGCGAGATGTACTCGTGGTTCCAACCGCGGAAAATCTCGAGTAAATAGGGCAAGGCTCCCGTCCACGAAAGCCAAACGATTCCGGGCGCGATCGCCAGAAATCCCCCGCAAATCAGCCCCGCCAGATCGGTCGCCCTCGCCCTTCGAGAAGCGCGTCGCGCTAGCCACATGCCGACGAGCCAACAGGCCAGGGCGGGGAAGACGATGTGCGGCTTGATCCACGCCGCGCTTCCCCAGCATAGTCCTTCGGCGAGCGCAAGCGCGGCGATGCGGGACGGCGATTCCGGGGGCCGCGACAGTCGCCCGACCTGGCCGCATCGGAGTACCAGGGCGCCGAGCGCGGGCAGGAGCATCCAGACATCGCGTTGACAGTGACAGAATTCGGATGTCGAAAAGTAGAAGGCGAAAAGGGCCAGGGCCGTCCAGGCGGCCGTGGCCGAGCGAACCTTCGCGGACCACAATCCTTTGACCGACAGAACAACGATTCCCCCCACGACGGCGAGATCGACGAGGCGAAGCACTTCCGAACTCCAACCGAAGAGAGTGCGAACCAGGATGTGGGCCCACATCATCCCCGGCAAATTGTTGTCGAACAGATCGCGATAGGCGATGCCTCCGTGCAACACGTTTCGCGCGGCCAAATCATAGAGAATGGCGTCGGGCCACAAAGGCATGCGCAGGAAAAGGGGCACGTTTACCAGCAAAAGAAGCGCGAGAGCCACCCAGCCGACGCGCGGGCTTGCCACGATAGCGAAGCGGTTGGCGAATCGTAGAGCACGGCTTCTCAACCCGGACGGGAACAAGGCAATCATGGCCCAGGCCTCGAAAATAAAGCGCTTAGTGCATCGATTTCGGCGTGTCGGCATTAATAATGGGTTTCGCGATCGCGGGTCAATGGCATTCGGTATTGACCCGGCAGGGTCATGAAGGACGTAGCCGAGGGAACGGGAAAGGATCATTTGTCTCGGCCCCCCCCAGCGGATACCATCCTTTCATCAAAACCACACCGATTCCTCGCCACCGGAAAGGAGCCGTTCCGTGTCCGCACCCGTTCTCTCCCCGGAAACGTCCAAGGCCAAGCTGTCGGTCGTCCAAGGCCTGCGCGTCGGCAAGACGTATGGCATCAAGGAGGGCGTCACCTACGTCGGCCGCAAGGGGCCGGGCGCCGTGGACGTGGATTTGACCGAACAGGAAAATCCCGGCGTGGCCGTCGCCGTCAACCGTTTCGCCCTCATCTGGTTCGACAACAACGGCCTGGGCATCGCCGATACCGGCACGCGCATCGGCCTGACCTTGAACGGCGCCCGTGTCGCCGCCGGCAAGCGCTTCCCGCTCAAGGCCGACGACACCCTGCAATTCGGCAAGACCGTCCTGCAAGTGCAGGTCATCGTCAAGAAACGAACCGGCGTCCAGAAGTGAATCAAGGAGTTTCCCATGCGCCTCCCCCGCCGGCCGTCGGCGCTGGTTCTCGGCACCGTCGCCCTCTGGCTATCGACGCTGACGCCCGCCCGCGCCGCCGATGCGCCGGCCTACGATCTCGTCCTGCGCAACGGCAAGATCGTCGATGGCACCGGCAATCCCTGGTTCGTCGGCGACGTGGCCCTGCGCGGCGACCGCATCGTCGCCGTCGGCCGCGTCCCCGCCGGCGCTGGTAAGCGCGAGATCGACGTCAAGGGCCTGACCGTCGCCCCCGGCTTCATCGACATGCACTCGCATTCCGACCTCCTTCTCTTGGAGGACGGCGCGGCGCCGAGCAAGATTCGCCAGGGCGTGACGACGGAGGTTCTCGGCGAGGGCAATTCCGTCGCGCCCAACCTGGGAAAGCTCAAGCCGGGCAGCGCCACGGTCGGCGGCAAGAAAGTCGAGTGGACCACGCTGGCCGGCTACTTCGACACGCTCGAACAGGCCGGCGGCGCCGTCAACGT
>JBBSES010000507.1:0-3805 GCA_038239465.1 Gemmatales bacterium | reverse complement strand
CGGGGCGAACTGCGGCGGCGGGCGACGGAACTACTCGAGCGCGTCGGTCTGGGCCATCGCCTCAAGCATCGGCCCAAGGAACTGTCCGGCGGCGAGATGCAGCGCGCCGCCATCGCTCGCGCCCTCATCGGCCGGCCGCGCGTGTTGCTCGCCGACGAACCGACCGGCAACCTCGACGCCGCCACCGGCTCCGAGGTCGTCCGCCTGCTGCGCGAATTGAATATGCAGGAAGGCCTGACCATCGTCATGGTCACGCACAACCTGGAGATCGTCCGCCCGAGCGATCGCGTCGTCCGTTTGGTCGAGGGTCGGGTCTGCGACGCGGTGGATGGCACGCCGGAACCGTGCCGCCTGGCCGTCGCGGAATAACGCACGTTGGAGAAGAGGCATCATGTCCGAATTGTTCGACGTCAGCTTGGCCCGCGGGCTATGGCTGCCGCTGTCCATCTTCGTCGCCGAGTTGTCGGTCGTTACGCTCGATACCATCCGCACCATTTTCATCTCGCGCGGCCTCAAGGTGCCTGCCGCCTTGCTCGGCCTGGTACTCGTCTCTATCTGGCTGTTCGCCATCGGCCAGATCATGCAAAACCTGGGCGACGTCTTCTGTTTCGTTGCCTACGCCGCCGGCTACACGGCCGGCAATTTCCTCGGCATCACCATCGAAGGAAAGCTCGCCCTCGGCAGCCTGGTCGTGCGCACTATCACCAAGAAAGACGCCGGGCCGTTGATCGACGTATTGCGCAAGGCGGGCTATGGCGTCACCAGCATCGATGCCACCGGCGCGTTTGGTCCGGTCCACGTCCTGTTCACGATCATCCGCCGGCGCAAGTTGAACGACGTCTTGCAGGTCATCAACGAGTTCGATCCCAAGACGTTTTACACCATCGAGGACGTGCGCCGCGTCACGGGCAGCAGCGCCATGGCGCGACAGCCGGCGATGATTCCCTCGCTGTTGAGCGGGCCGGTAACCGGCGCGTCGGCCAAGGCGCCGCGCTCGGCGCGCGCGGCGTGAAAAGGCATTGCACTTCTCGCCACCTCGGTTCGGCGTTAAAATAGGAGGAAGTAATAGTGGGAGGTATTCGATGCCCTCATACCGAATCGGCACGCAACTCGGCCGCCCGTTCGGCACATCGACTCCCCATGCGCTCGTCTGCGAACAATGCCGCCAGGAGTTGCCCGATCCGGTGCCGGTGGAGCGCGGCCAGGAAGCGTTCGCCGGCATGACGGCCGCCGGCGTCATTCACGTCTGGCCTACATTGGCGAAATCGGTCAATGCGCATGAAGCGCGTTGCAAGCCGAAGCGGCCGTCTACCCCTGGATGACGCACGTTCTCGACCCGCTGGCCGACGAAGTGGCTTGGTTCTCACCGGAACTGCTCGCAATTGCGACACCCTCAAAACTTGGCGACCATATACCCATAGTAATTGTCGAGAAAATCCCCCAGCGGCAGCGATCCCTCGGCCGGGTCTTCCGGCACGCGCTGCCGTGTGCCCCACGTGAAGACATAAAACGGCAGCACCGATTGGCCGCTGGGGTCCGTCACGTCGAGGTAAATGTCGCTCATCAGCCCGACCACATGGTCGCACACGCTAAAGAGGCCGAGGAAGCCGCCGCGCCCTTTCTTATGTTCCGTGCCCTTGGCCAGCATGTTCGCGTTGACGAACATGGCGACGCGCCGGCCCGTGCCGACATACGTTCCCGCATCGAGGGCGTTATTGATGCTCTGGGTGCTGCCCATGTCGGAGTGGTTGTCGATGTGGCTGTATCCAATGCTGCGAAAGGCACTTTCCACCATCGACGGCGGCGTACCGTATAGCGTTTCGACGATGGTCTTGCCCCGATAGGAAATGGCGTCGCCCCACTTGTGGAACGATTCGCGCAGCGACGCCAGGATCAGCCAGTCGGCCTGGTTCATGTTCTTCGGGATCGCCGCCTGCTTCAACGCGGCGCTGGGGCGAATGGTCCGCCCCGATTGCGGGTTGGCGCCGAAGTAGCCGACGCCCTGCTCGAACAGGCTGATCGCCAGCCAGACGTAATTGACGGGATCGTCGGCCGCCCATTGCTCCACCACGGTCGCCACGCCGCAGACGCCCATCGGCCCCTGGTTAATGGCGGTGGGATTACGAATGCGCCACTGCAAACCGCCCGTCAACTCGCTTCGATCCAGGTGGGGCCAGCACTGCGGCCCCGACCGAGCATAGAAGTCCTTGACCAGTTGATCGGCTCTTTCTTGTGCCGCGTTCATGCTCGCGCCTCGATATTCTGGGGAAGGAGAAACGACTCGCTGAGGCTTCATGCGGAAAAGCCGCCCAAACCGGACAAGAGGACCGCGCGAACCCACCCGGCGCCGCAACCGTCGCTTCTTGATAAACTATCGACTTACCAACGATCGCCGGGAGCGAAAGCGATGACACCCAAGGTCTCCATCAACGGCAAACTCTTCGACAAGCCCGACGCCAAGGTCAGCGTCTACGACCACGGCCTGCTCTACGGCGACGGCGTCTTCGAGGGCTTGCGCATTTACGCCGGCAAGGTCTTCCGCCTCAAAGAACACATCGAGCGGCTGTTCGACAGCGCCCGGCACATCGCCCTCGAAATTCCGCTCAGCCGCGAAGCGCTGACCGAAGCGGTCTTGAACACCGTGCGCGTCAACGCCAAGCACGAGGGATATATACGTCTGATCGTGACGCGCGGCGCCGGCACGCTCGGCCTCGACCCGCGGAAGACGGCCGACCCGCAGGTCATCGTCATCGTGGACGACATCAGCCTCTACCCGGCCGAGTTGTACGAAAACGGCATGGAGATCGTCACCGCGTCCACCATTCGCAATCATCCCAACGCCCTCAATCCGCGCGTCAAGTCGCTGAATTATCTGAACAATGTCCTCGCCAAGATCGAGGCGACGCGCGCCGGCGTTCTCGAAGCGCTGATGCTCAATCACAAAGGCGAGGTGGCCGAGGCCAGTGCCGACAATGTC
Organism: Gemmatales bacterium; assembly: GCA_038239465.1. Taxonomy (GTDB): domain Bacteria; phylum Planctomycetota; class Planctomycetia; order Gemmatales; family Gemmataceae; genus JBBSES01. The sequence goes on along the minus strand of JBBSES010000507.1, from coordinate 828 downwards.
TTCACCGTCAAGCGCGGCGTCCTGATGACTCCGCCCACCGACGCCGGCATTCTCGAAGGAATTACGCGCAACGCCATCCTGGACCTCGCTCACGCAGCGGGCATTCCCGCGCGCGAGGCCACCATGACGCGCCACGATATCTACGCCGCCGATGAATGCTTCCTGACCGGCAGCGGCGCCGAAGTCATCCCCGTCATCAAGGTCGATGGGCGGCCCATCGGCAGCGGCAAGCCCGGCCCGATCACGCGGCAGCTGCGCGAGAGCTACCAACACCTCACCCGGCAATGACCATGATCGACCTCAAACGCATCCTCGTGCCGACCGATTTCAGCAAGTACTCGACGCACGCGCTCACCTACGCGGCGGCGTTCGCCGACAAGTTCGGCGCTGAGATTCACTTGCTGCACGTCGTCCAGAACCTGGCCCTGTTAGTGCCCGATATGGTCAACGTGGTGCCGCCGATCGTGCCGTCGATGGAGCAAATGACGGGGGCCGTGCGCGACGCCCTCGAGCGGACGGTTCGGGAGAACCAGCTGGACCAGCTGGCCGTCCGCAAGGAAGTGCGCGAGGGCACGCCGTTCTACGAGATCATCCAGTACGCGAAGGAGTTGGATATCGATTTGATCGTGCTGGCGACGCACGGCCACAGTGGTTTAGCTCATGTTCTGCTGGGAAGCGTGACGGAGAAGGTGGTGCGCAAGGCGCCGTGCCCGGTGTTGACGGTACGGCATCCCGAACATGAGTTCGTGCATCCGTAACGGGAAATGCGTTGAAAAACGCCGCTCAAGCGAAAACTGCTTGGCGAGCGTCGAGGCGTAAGCCCGACGT
>JBBSES010000506.1:0-3808 GCA_038239465.1 Gemmatales bacterium | reverse complement strand
AGTTAAAAAATTGTTTTTTTGTTTGGGGGGGGGGGGGGGCTTACCCCGCGGGTGTAATCCAGGCGGATTTCCGGGGGGGCCACCCCCCCCCCCCTCGCCCAGCTATTCATCGACGCAGGCATATCTTCCCAAAATGCGCCGCGCTCTCCATGTGGCGTAACGCCTCGCGCGCTTCCGTAAACGGGAAGACGCGATCCACGACGGGCCGCAGCTTATGCAGCGCGATGGCCCGGTTCATCGCCTCGAACATGGCGCGCGATCCAACGTAGATACCCTGCACGCGCAGCCCCTTCATGAGCGCCGGCATGGGGTTCACCTCGCCGCCGCCCGCGAGGACGCCGATCAAACTGATATGCCCGCCCACGCGCGCCGCCTTGAACGACCTCGGCAAGGTGCCGGCGCCGCCGACCTCGACGATGTGATCGACGCCGATATCGCCGGTCAATTCGCGGACGCGCTTGTCCCAGTCGGGCGTGGTTTTGTAGTTGATGCCGTCGCTGGCGCCCATCTTCAAAGCTCGATCCAGCTTGGCGTCGCTGCCCGAGGTGGCGATGACGCGGGCGCCGAGCAAGCGGGCGAATTGCAGCGCGAAGAGCGACACGCCGCCGGTGCCCTGGATGAGCACCGTATCGCCCGCCTTGAGGCCGCCGGCCGAAACCAGCGCGTGCCAGGCAGTGACGGCGGCGCAGGGCAACGTGGCCGCTTCCTCGTCGCTCAAATGCGCCGGCACGGGCACGACGCCGTCGTCGTGCAACACGACCTGTTCCGCCAGCAACCCGTCGAGCGCGCCGCCTAGCGCCGATTTCGACTTGGCCTCGTTCAACGCTCCATCGAGCCACGTTTGCATGAAGGCGCCGGCCACGTGCTCGCCGGTTTTCACGCGCGTGACGCCCTCGCCGACGGCCGCCACCTCGCCGACGCCGTCGGAGAGCAACGTCAGCGGCAAACGCTGCTTCGGGTTGTACAACCCCTTGACGACCATGAGATCGCGGTAGTTGAGCGACCAGGCGCGCATGTTCAGCAATACCTGGCCCGCCCCCGGCCGCAACTCCGGTCGGTCGGCCACGCGAACATTGTCGATGCCAAAGCCGCCATGCAGTTCAAGGGTTTTCATGAAGTATCTCCTGGTGGAAGGCGGTTGGTATCACATCATATGCTCATTGTCGGTCCGGCGTTCTCCACCGTCCACGGTCCACCCATTCAGCCGGTTGCATGACCGCCCGCTGCCTGATATACCGTAAAGAAGTCTTCGGTTGCCCTTTTCGCTCCGTTTCAGGCCCGCGCTCCCCCGCTTCATTGTTGGAACGCGGTGGAAGGGCGTCGGCTTTTCTCAAGGGCAATCCTACCGCGATGGCACTTATCGACCCCACCAAATCCGAATATCTGGCCGTCGTCGATGGCTGGAGCAGCTACGGCGCCGGCGGCGTTCCGCTGGGCCACGCCTTCCCGATCTTCTGCCTCACTCGCAACGAGCCAGTGATCGACGTGATGGAAGAATTCCCCGACACGGGGTACATCTTCCTGCTCAATCGCGGCGCGTTGAACACATGGGATTTCATCCGCCTGCGGCCGGAAAAGAATCGGCAGCACACCGACGGCAAGGCGCGCTACGTCGTCGGCCCGACGCCGGCCGCGCTGGACGAGCCGATCCCGAATTGCCTGTGCGCCACGCTTCTCGACGTGGCCGATTTCGACCCGACGACGGCCATGGGCGTCATCCGCAATCCGTCGCAAAACGTCAGCCCGGTATTTTTCATCCAGTCCGACCGGGGCAAAATCTTTGGGCCGTTGCGCCGCGTGCAGGTCAGCCGCAGCGGCTACGAGCGCATCGACGCCATCCAGTGGGTGCCGTTCGACGCCGACAATTTGGTCTACGAATGCACGCTGGAAGACCTGGGCAAAGCGGGCATTCGCGTGGCCAAGTTCAGCCACCCCGACGGCGACCGCAACGAAGTGACGACGCACCCGATTCGGATGCTGGTCGGCCCCGTGTTGTCGGTAACGACGCTCAAGGCCCACGACCGCTTGCCGGACGCGCAACTGGTCGAGTGGTATCTGCGTTGGCGCAACCTGCCGGCCATTCCCGAGGCCCAGCTGCGGGCGTTCCAGACGGCGGCCGACCACCTGGCCGAGACGACGCCCGACGCCATCCGTCGTCGATGTCAGCGCGTTGGCCGGCTGTTTAGCACTATCGACGTCTTACAAGCCGAGCGCGCCGCCGTGGCCCGCCGTTACCTGGAATCGGAAGAGGGCCAAAAGACGCTGCGCCAGCAACTCGATAAGGAGGTCGAGCGCCGCGTGCCCGAGTTGGAGCGCGAGGTCGCCAAGAGGCGTACCGAACTGGCGTCGGAGAAACAGAAGCTCTCCGAGCAGTTGCAAAACCTGGACGACGAGCGCCGGCGTCACGAAGACTCGTTGCAGAATCAGCTGGCCGACCTGCACCGCCAGCGCGCCGACCTCGAGAAAGCGGTCGCCAGTTTGCAAACCCATTTGCAGGCCGACGCCGCCAAGTTGGCGACTCGGTTGGAAAGGCATGTGCCCCTGCTGGCGGCGCTGGGCGGTGGCATACGCACCGCGACCGTCACGCCCGAGGCCAATGGCCGGCTTCTCGCCGAAGCGCCCGTGTGGGGCAAGGTGGAGGTGCCTCGGCCCAGCAAGGAACTAGAAGACTTAAAGGACGAGGCCGCGCTCCTCAACTGCCTCGAAGAAGAACTCGGCGGCGATCCGCTCGGCTTTCACCGCGATTTCCTCGCCAACCTGTGGATCACCCTGAAATCGTCGGCGTTAAACCTCATCATGGGACCGCCCGGCTACGGCAAATCCAGCGTGGTGGCGGCGCTGGCCAAGGCTCTCGGGCACGGCAATGCCTTGTTGGAAATCGCCGTCCGCCGTTCCTGGTCCGACGACCGCTATTTGCTCGGCTTCTACGACACCTTTCACGGCCGCTACGACCCCGGCCCTACCGGATTGGCGACCCGTCTGTTGCAGGCGCAGCAGGATTGGGACTCGATTCGCCACGGCTTGTATTTCATCTTGCTCGATGAGTTCAATTTGGCGGCGCCGGAATACTACTTCTCGGAATTGCTGCAAATCGCCACGCGGCCGCCGGAATTGGAACATCGCTTGCGCCTCTTCGATCCCGCGGGCATGCCGCCGACGGCCGCCGCGCAGCCGCATCAGGTCAAGCTCAACCCTAACGTCAGCTTTTGGGGCACCATCAATTACGATGAAACGACGGAGCGCCTCAGCCCGCGCTTGCTCGACCGCACCGGCATGATCTTCCTCACGGCACGCGACGTATTGCCGGCCGCCACGCCCACGGCCCGGCCGCTCGTGACCAAAGGCGTCAAGGCGGGGCAAGTCTTTCAGCAGTTCGTGCGCCGGCCCAACGAGTGCCCCGCCGAACACTGGGAATTGCTGGTGCCCTTGCTCGACTTCCTCAAACAACCGAGCGACGAGTACGGTCCGGGGATCGACCTATCGCCGCGCGTCCGCGAAGCGGTAAAGCGCTACCTGGCCAACGCCGGGCAACTGTTGACCCCCGCGCGCGCCGTGGACTTCGTCTTCCAGCAGCGCGTCCTCCCCGTGCTGCGCGGCAGGGGCATCGCCTTCGCCGCGCGCGTCAAGGCACTCGTCGAGAAGCTGACGGCGGGCGGCTTCGAGCGTTCCGCGCGGCACGTCCGCGAGGCGCTGGCGTTGGCCGAACTGAACTTCGGGGATATCGACTTCCTGGCGTACCTCTAAGTCCAAAGCCCAAAGTCCAATAACGGCTTCTTAACTTTGGACCTTGGACTTTGGACCTTGGACT
>JBBSES010000505.1:0-3821 GCA_038239465.1 Gemmatales bacterium | reverse complement strand
TTTGGTGCCGCCCTTAAAAACAACAGTTTAAAATGGGGGGGGGTGGGGGGGGGGGGGGGTTCCCCCCCGGGGGTTCCGGCGGGTACACCACCCCGGGGGGCAACCCCCCCCGCTCGCCAAAGAATCCCTCGTTTTAGTCATTCCCGCGTTATGAACTCATCTACGTTCATCAGCGCCCGCGCCACCATCGTCCAGGCAGCCTGTTGCCGGGCATCGATCTTGGGCGACCGCGCCGGCGCGATCAGCGCCGCCTCCTCCGGCTTGGCGTCATAGGACGCCAGCTGTTCCGCCAACAACGCTCGCAGACGGTCCAACTCGCGTTGGCTGGGCGGCCGGGACACGCACAGCCGAAAGGCCAGCGTCAGGCGTTCGCTCTCGCTGGCCTTCGCTTCCTTCAAGACTCGCGTCGCCAAGGCTTGCGCGAATTCCAGATGCGCCTGATCGTTGAGCAGCGTCAGCGCCTGCAATGGCGTGTTCGAGCGATTGCGGCGCGTGCAGGCGACCGTGGCGTCGGGGGCGTCGAAGACGGTCAAGCCGGGGTGGGGCGCCGAGCGCCAAAAGTAGGTGTACATACCGCGGCGATAGCGGTCGGACCCGGTACTTGGCGTCCACTCGCGCGGGATTTGCGTGAAGCGATAGACCCCCTCGGGCTGAGGTGGGAAAACGCTCGGGCCGCCGACTTGCGTGCCGAGCAAGCCGCTGGCGGAGAGCGAAACGTCGCGGACGATTTCGGCTTCCTGGCGCAGCCGTGGCATTCGGCCCAACAGGCGATTGCGCGAATCGACGGCGGCCAGGTCGGGCCGCGCTTTCGATGACTGGCGATAAGCGGCCGACGTGACCATGAGCTTGTGCATCGCCTTGACGCTCCACTTGCGGGCCACGAATTCGTCGGCCAGCCAGTCGAGCAGTTCGGGATGCGATGGCGGCGTGCCCTGCGTGCCGAAGTCGTTCTCGGTTTCGACGAGGCCGGTACCGAAGTGGTGCAGCCACAGGCGATTGACGGCCACGCGCGGCGTTAGCGGGTTGGCCGGGTCGGTGAGCCACTTCGCCAGGTCGAGGCGGTTGAGAGCTTCCGCCGATTTGGGAAAGGGGTGCAGCACGCCAATGCCGCCAGGCGCGACCTTCGCTCCCTTGCGCGTGAAGTCGCCCTGAATGTGGATGTGCGTCGGCCGCGGCGCCTTGCGTTCCTGCATGACCAGCGTGGTGACGATGCGCGGCTCTTCCTTTTTCAGGTCGCCAATTTCTTTGGCAAGGTTGGTCCGCAGCCGCAAGGCTTTCACGTGCGTCAACGCCATGAAGCCAAAGGTGTCGCCGAGGGCGCCGACGACGTGGCGAGACTGGTCGAGAGTGCGATAGTAGTCGAGCAAAGTTTGCGCCTGCTTGCGCGATCGGCCATTGACCGCGATCGACAGGAGGTGCTGAATTTCCTTCGGCAGCGCCGCCCGATCCTCTTCCTTTAACAAGCCGGCCCATTGCTCGACCTTCTCGTCGGTCGCGGTATCGAGCATCTTAAAAATCTTCTCGCGCGCGGCGACCTGTGCGCGAATCTCCTCGCGTTTCTTTTGTTGTTCGGGCGTCGGCAATTCGAGGATCGGTCGGGCGCTATTGGTGTCCTCGCAGCTGTTGAAGAAGGCGAACAGCTGGTAGTACTCGCGCTGCGGCAGCGGGTCGAATTTGTGGTCGTGGCACTGGCAGCAGCCCACAGTCAGGCCGAGGAACACGGAGCCGGTGGTGTTGACGCGGTCCACGACGGCTTCGACGCGGAACTGTTCCGTATCGACGCCGCCTTCCTCGTTGATCTGCGTGCAGCGGTGGAAGCCAGTGGCGATTTTTCGCGCATCCGAGGCGTCCGGCATGAGATCGCCGGCCAGCTGATCGACGGTGAATTGATCGAACGGCTGGTCGCGGTTGAAGGCGTCGATGACCCAATCGCGGTACTTCCACAGGCTGCGCGCCGAGTCGATGGTGTAGCCGTTGGAGTCGGCGTAGCGCGCCAGGTCGAGCCAATGGCGCGCCTGCCGTTCTCCGTAATGGGGACTGTCGAGGAGCCGATCGACGACGCGTTCGTAAGCGTCGGCGCGGGTGTCGGCCACGAAGGCATCGACTTGTTCCGGCGTCGGCGGCAGTCCCAACAGGTCGAGCGACAATCGGCGGATGAGCGTCGTCTTATCAGCCTCCGGCGACGGGACGGCATTCTTCTCTTCTAGCTTGGCGAGGAGGAAGGCGTCGATGGGATTGCGTACCCACGTGGTCAGTTTCACGGCCGGCACGGGCGGACGCTTGACCGGCTGAAAGGCCCAGTGATTGCTCTTGCCGGGTGTGGCCGCGATCGTTTCGTCGGGCGCCTTGGCCCCCTGGTCGATCCACTTCTTGAGAAGGGCGATTTGCTCGTCGGGCAACGTCTCCTTGGGCGGCATCGCCTTGACGCCCTTGCCGCGCAGCACGGCCTTGACGAGCAGGCTGTCGCCGCTCTTGCCGGGCACGAGTGACGGCCCATTGTCACCACCCTGCAACATCGCGGCGACGGTATCGACGCGCAGGCCGCCGCGCTGATGCTTACCGGCGTGGCAGCTGTAGCAATTCTTGGCGAGGATCGGCTTGACGTCGCGCGCGTAATCGACGCTCTCGACCGCCGGCTTGTCGGCCAGAGCCGCGAGTCCCAAGAGCAACGCGATGGGGCAGGCCAGGGGCCAGCGGGGGAAAGAGAACATGGCCGTGGTGCTCCAGCGGGTTTTACCGTGAAAGACCAGCAGCGCAACGCGGTAGGCAGCAGTCGGCAGGAAGACCGCAGGCCAGGGAACGCTATCGTCGTCCCGGTCCAGGTGCGCGAACGATGGACCCCTTGAGGATACCGAAAGGAGGGACGGCCGCAAAGCGATTTGTGTCTTGTTTACGTTTCGCGGGGGACGAGAAACGTAAACAAGACCTATTCGGAAACCTCAGCGGCCGAGCCAGCGCACCGTCACCGACCGGCTCACTCTTTCCACTCCCGCCAGGGCGCGGACCATGCTTTCGAGGTCGTCGCCCGCTTCAAGAGGGGAACGGCCGATGCCGCCCAGTCGGTACGATGGCTCGACGCGGTCGGCCCGGCGCGACGTCCCTTCGGCGGATGACGCGCCGCGGTCGGCCGAACGAACGACAGTCGGGGTGACGCGCCGCGCGCCCCTCGGCGCGGCCGACACCGCCGCGACATCCGGCGCCAAATCGTTCGCGGCCGCTTTCGCCGAAGGCCCGACGGCCGCGATGGAGGAGGGAGTCGCGGCCAACGGCCCGGGAGCCGCGAGCGATTCCGTCAGGTAGGTCGTCCGAGCAACCAGGGCGGCCGTCGGTGCGGCGACGGCCAGGCTCCGCGCCATCGGTGCCGCGCCAATCACGACGCTTCCCAGCGTCACCACGTCACTGCGCGACTTCTTGAAGAGCGGTTGCGTCAAATCCTTGGCCGCCACGCCGTCGTTGTAGAAGACCGTCGTGCCGTTATCGCTCAGCAGCTGCACTTGCGAGGTGCTGGTCAATGGGCCGCTCGGCAACGACACGATGGCCTCGGGCCTCATGCCGGTCAAGTCCGCGGCCAGCAGCTGGGGCTTGTCGGCCGCGTAGCCGCTCCAGGTGTAGAGGCGGAAATCGCTCGGCGCCGTGCCGTTGGCCTCACCGGGGGGGCCGGCGATAATGAGATACGTCGTGCCATTTCCCTTGATGTCGCGGACGCCCCGGCCGCCGAGGTCGAGTTCGATCGGCGTACCAAAGCGAGCGGTGCCGGCCCTGCCCCCAGAACTGGATAAGAGAGAAGTGAAGTTCGTGACGGGTACGATCAGCGCCTTGGT
>JBBSES010000504.1:0-3822 GCA_038239465.1 Gemmatales bacterium | reverse complement strand
CATCGGTACGCCGTTGCTGTGGTGCGTCGGCGTCGTGTCGAGGTAGCCGACTCTCTGATTGTTGACGGCGAAGAACTCGCAGTTGTCGTCGGGATTGCGCGGCAGGGCGCGGATGCGCAGCAACTCGCTGCCGACGTAGACGTAATCGTTGACCGTCAGTTCGTTCCAGGTTTCCAGGCGGATGCCGGTGGTGGCCGAGTCGTGGTCGCGGAAGGTGGTGAACGTCTTCGACAGCGAACGCAGCACGGCGCGCGGCACCGGTTGCCCTCGGCCATCGAGGATTTCAATGCTCGAATCGAGCGGCGAGCCGAGGCGCCGGGCGTTGACTTCGACCACCAGGCGTTGCCCCTTGCGGGCGGAGAAACGCCAGGTGTCGGCCACGCCGGCCTGGTGAATACGTCCATTGGCCGTGAACGGGGCGCGCACCGTCGTCACCCCCGGTTTCAACAACTCGGGATATTCGTCCACGACCACCGACGGATTGCCGAGCGCCGCGCCCACGTCGAGCGGCAGGCGCGTGCCGAGGGCCGCGTCGGCGGCCGCCTTGACGCGGCGCGTCTTCGTCTCGCCTAGAAAGACGCCATCCAACTGAATCTCGGCTTCGGTGCCGCGCTGCAGCCCGAGCGGGAAGACGCTGCTGACGATGGGAATGTCGCCGACGTGCAGGCGATACGGCAGGGTGCCGCCGCGGTACTCGCGGTCGCGGATGCCGAGAGCGTAGGTGCCGGCCTTATCGCAGGTATGAGCGAGCAACCCGTTCAGGCTCTCGACCACGATGCGGCCCTTGTCGTCCACGAGTTGCAAGACCGGCTCGAAATTGGGGCCAAGCGCGACGACCTGCACGCCGACCTCTTGCCCCGCCTTGGCCTCGAAGCGGAAGAAATCGACGTCGCCCGCCTTGCCCAGACTGCCGGCGATGGTCGCGGGCAGCGCGATTTTTTGCCCCGTGGTCGGCGAGTCGTTCGGCTCCTGCTCGGCCACGGCGGCGAAGCGATCGACGGCGAACGGCAGCAAGGTCGATGCCCCGGCGGTCCCCTTCAGGCTCAGCGAAACCACTCCCACGGGCGCGTCGGCGGCGATGGCGATTTCGACGGGCAACAGAGTCGCCGTCCGGCCCTCGTCGAGCAGCTTGAATTTCAGGCCGGGCATGGAGGCGACGACTTCGTTGACGCTCGCCAGGTGTTGCCCCGCGAAGGCGACGCGCACGGTTTGTCCGCGTTGTCCGTGCGCCGGCGTCAGCTGGTTGAGCATCGGCACCGGCGGCTTGGCGGGCAACGGCTGCGCCTGCACCTTGCCGCTATCGGCGTCGAGTAAAACCAGGGCGCCGTCGTAACGGCCCAGCGCCAGCTGCTTTCGATCCGGACGAAGAGCGAACGATAGCACCGCCTCCGGCTGGGCGTCAAAGTGCTTGACCTCCGCCATCTTGGCGGCATCCCACGCCTTGACGCTGCGATCCTCGCTCATCGAATAGAGTGTCGTCCCGTCGGCCGAATAAGCCAGCCCGTTGACGGCCCCTTCGTGGGCGAACGCGGCATGAACCAGCTTGCCGCCCGTGGCGTCCACGCGCCAGACGCGGATGCTCTTGTCCACGCCGCCGGCCGCGACGTGCTTGCCGTCGGGCGACCAGGCGACGGCGTACAGCCAATCGGTCGAATCGCCAAGGGTGTAGAGACGTTTGCCGGTGGCCACGTCCCAGACCTTGACGGCCCGGTCGGCGGCGGCGCTGGCGAGCAGCGTGCCATCGGGACTGAACGCCAGGCCATACACCGTATCGCTGTGGTCCTTGAGCGTGCGCGGCTCCTTCTCGTTAGCCAGGTCCCACATTTTAATGAGCCGATCGTAGCCCGTGGTCGCCAGCGTTTTGCCGTCGGGACGGAAGGCGAGAGCGTGGACGACATCGGTATGGCCTAAAAGCACGCGCTCGGCCTGGGCCGCGACTTGCCCCTCTTTCACCGCGTACAGGCGCACTTCTCCGGCCGATCCCGTGGCGCCGCTGGCGACGGCCAAACGCGAACCGTCTCGATGGAAGGCGAGAGCGCTGACGGCGTCGGTCTGGCCGGGCAAGGAAGCGACGACTTCGCCCTTGGCCACGTCGATGAGGCGTACTTCCTTGTGGCCGCCCGCGGCGAGCAGTTTGCCGCCGGGATGATAGGCGACCGCCGCGACCGGGGCGGCCAGCGACTGCCGCGGCTTTACCGGGGGCAAGACGACGCCGGCCCCCATGCCGTCGTCCTTGGCCCCGGCGGCGATCCAGGCGCGCACGAGGGCGATCTCCTCCGGCTTCGGCTGGGCCGATTTCGCCGGCGGCATCTTCGGCTTCTTCTTCCCCTCGACGCACAGCAACAACTCGCTGTCGTCCGGCTTGCCCGCGACCACCGTCTTGCTGTCCAGCACCTTGCGATAGCTTTCGAGTTCCAGGTCGGCGCGCGCCTTCTTGGGGTTGTGGCACTCGACGCAATACTTTCGCAAGAACGGCTCAACGTGCTTGGCGTAGCTGGGCGGGTCGGCGGCATTGGCCCGGCCAACGAGCGTCAGGCCGACGAGGACGAGGAGGAGGCGAGAAGTGGGGAGAGTCATGGATCGCGTTCCAATGCGAGGGAAGAGGGATCCCGAGACGATGCCTCCGTTGTACCACATGAGGGAGCGGTTTTGCCGCTCCGCTCGGCTAAGTATGCCGTGTTTGAAGAGCGGGGCTTCCCCACTTTTTCATTGCGGCTTTCCCTCGGTCGGGTCAAGATGTCCCCGGATCGTTCGCCTTGCGTGCCGCTTCGGTCCTGCTTTTTTCTCCCTCGAACCCCTTCGACCGATGCCCATGAAGACGGTCGTCATCGAAAATCCGATCCTCAACTCGCCCTTCGACGTGCCCGCCCGGCACTTCAAGTTCGACGATACCGGCATCGCCAACGAAGAGGTCGCCGGACGCCGGCCCAGCAGCTACTTCATTCCCATCGCCAGTCCGAAGAAGAAGGGCAAGCAGTCGAGTTTCGAGACCATCTGGACGCAGGATCGCGCCCGCGAGAACGACGAGATCAACTTTATCCGCGGCACCGCCGCCGTTTCCGGCCCGCCGCAATTGCCGCAAGAACTCGAAGGCGCCCTGCAAACGCTCTACGCCCACTAGCACCGACGACGTGGCCTGCTGGTTTATCGACACGGATTACGACGGCGAGAGTTTCTTCGTGCGCCACGCCTACTTCTGCGGCGCCGACGAGCCTTACGAGAAGCTGAAGCGGGCGCTGCGCGCGGAGATCGACGAGGCCGAATGGTCGAAGCTGTACGCGACGACGAGCGTGCCGTTCGACGCGCCGAAGAAGGGCAAGATCGCCGTGAAGGTGATCAATCACTATGGCGACGAAGTGCGGACGGTGGTTCGGACGCCCCATTGACGACAGCGCTCGGCCACCCGGTTTCTCATGTGTCGTTCTTCAGGAACATCGCCGCGCGCCACAGGTATTGCAGCCCGCTCAGGGCCGTGGCGAGCAGCATGGTGTAAATGAGCGTCACGCGCGCCGGGCCGAGGAAGGCGCCGGCCACGGTCGGGCAGCAGTCGGCCGCTTCGAGGTCCATGAAGACCGCCAGCAGAGCGGCGCACTGCAACACCATCTTGGCCTTGCCGAGCCAGTCGGCGCCGAACGAGGCGCCCCGGCTTTCCATGAAGCCGCGCAAGCTGGTGATGATCAGTTCGCGGCCGACCACCAGCGTCGCCATCCACGGCACCAGTCCCGCGCCAGCGACCGGCAACAGGAAGATGTAGGCGCCGCAGATCAAGACTTTGTCCACGAGCGGATCGAGGTTGCGGCCCAGGGCGCTGGTCAGCCCCTG
>JBBSES010000503.1:0-3829 GCA_038239465.1 Gemmatales bacterium | reverse complement strand
GGCTCCCGCGCTCCCCTTCGGGTAGCGGCGAAACGACTCAGACGTTCTTGCGCCGACGCCAGGCGTTCAATCCCAGCAATCCCGCGCCAATCAAACCGCTCAACACCGTGGCCGGTTCTGGATTATGGTGGCACGGCGGCGGATTGGGGTTCGGCACCGGGCCGGGCACCGGCTTCGGCTTGGGGTGCGGCAATGGCCGCGGCGGGACCGGGTTGGGCACCGGCGTCGGCGGCGACACCACGGGCGGAATGAGCGGCGGAGTCACCGTCGGCGGGGGCACCGTCGGCGGCACCGTGGCAGGTGGTTGGCTGGTCGGCGGCTGATCCACCGGCGGCGTCACGGCGGGCGGCGTCGGGTCGGGCGGCGGCCAAAAATACCACGCCTGGGCGCTCGGCGCCCCGGCGACGCCCGCCCACAACAGGCCCACCAGCAACGCGACGCTCAGGCGCCCCTGTCGGCCTGGCTTGCACATGGTACGCATCTCCCCTTCGGCAATCCCGATGTTCTGGTTGCATCCGATCCCACCTCTCCTATCGGAATGTTGGATCGCCAGAAATGAGCCGAAGGCCGCTGCCCACGGCCTAACGCGAGCCGTCCGGGCAATCCCTGCCGGCTCGGCAACCGCTCTATGCCCACTCACGGTCTCCGCTATAATCGCCCGTCACGCGGCGGTTCGTCGCCAACCGTCGCGGGGTAAGGAGGCCCCTCATGTCCGCGCCACGCACGTTCTTTCGCCATAACCCTGCCGATGCCTGGCTCGTCCTGGCCGGCGTCAGCATCGTCGTAACGCTTGCCGTCACCCTCGTGTGGTTCCATACCTTGCCGTGGTGGGTGTTGGCCGCCGCGTTTACCTATCTCATGTGGTCCTACTGCTGGAATTTGCAGTGCATCTCGCACAACTTCATCCATAACCCGTATTTCACCAGCGAGACCTTGAACCGCGCTTTCGGCCTGCTCGAAACCGTCGCGCTGGGAGTGCCGCATATTCTCTATCATCACTATCATCTCAATCATCACTTCGGCGACAACGACAAGAAAGGGCCGGACGGCAAGACGCGCGATTGGTCGTCGATCTACCGCTATGGCACCAACGACGAGCCGGAGGCGTTTTGGCGTTATTGCCTTGTTAGCTTCTGGCGCGTCGAACTCGGCCCCGTCGTGCGTAAGGTCTATTTGCACGGCCCCAGCCACGTCGCCCAGTTGGTGGCGGAATCGGTCATCCTCGCCGCCTTCTGGCTGACGATGATGGCCGTCGATTGGCGTTACTTCGTGATCTTCTATTTGCCGTCGTATTACCTGGGCTGGATGCTCAGCTACGCGGAAGGCTACCTCGAGCACTTTCGCTGCGAGCCGGGCAACCACTTCGCCAACTCCGTCAGTTCTTATCACAAGCTCTACAACTGGTTGTGGTTCAACAACGGCTATCACCAGGAACACCACTGGGATCCCAAGTGCCACTGGACGCGCATGGAGCATTTGCGCCGCGCCATCGAGCCGCAAATGAAGGCGAACGGCACGCGCGTACTCAAAGGGCCGCATTTGACGGCGTTTATCGAGGATTGGGTCAACGAGAAATGGGGTCGGCCTCCGGAGCAACCGGCGCGACGCGCAGCATGATGCCGCCGTCAACTCCCGCGTTCGGCGGCCGTACCGCGCGGCAAATCTTTGAGCAAGTAAGGCTCGACCCATACGGGGTACAGACGCAACGGCTTCTTGGTGAAGCACTCGACCACCAATTCCAGGCGTTCGACGCCGCTGACGCGGACGGTGCATAGCTCGCTGACGCCGCATTCCTGAAGGGGCCGGGAACGCCACAATTCCTGGCCGTCGCCGAGGACGCGAAAGACGACCGCGCCATCGGCGGCGGGATCGCGCGGCCCGCGATCGTTGGTGGCCACCATCGCCTTGAAGACGTGATACTGGCGGTCGAGTTGATAGCTGACGCGGCCTGGAGTATCGCGCGAGGGATAGGCCGAAAGTCCCTTGGGCGAGGGCAAGCTCTTGACCATGATCCGGCGGTCCTCGAACCCGAGACTGCCCGCTTTACCCAATTTGCCGCGACTGACCTGGGCTTCGATTTCGGCAAGGTCGGAAAGGTAGATCATTTCGGGCGGCCGGGAGGGCCGGGTCGCCTCGACGCCAGCTCCCGTCGCAACGGGCCGGGCTTCGATCCAGGAGGCGACCGCCGGCAGCCGCGTGATCCCCACGAGAGTGGCGGCACCAAACACCAGACCGGCGACGAGCAGCGCCAGGGCGGTGGCCGGGCGGAAACGGCGGCGCCCCAGACGCACCTCGGCGTCGGCTGCCACGACCGGCACGGCGGCGACCGCGGTTCGGCGTCCACCGCGGGTGGAAGTCCGCGGCGGGCCGTCTCGGGCCGCTAGCGCCGCCGCCAGGTGCGCCGCGCTGGGATAGCGATCTCCCGGCTTCTTGGCCATCAAGCGACGGACGATCGAACCGACCGCGGCCGGCACCTCCGGCCGTAGCGCCTCCACGGCAGGCGCCGTTTTGGTCTGGTGCTTGAACAGCTTCTCGACGAAGGAAGTGCCCGCGAACGGCGCCCGGCCGACGAGCAAAAAATAGAAGGTGCATCCCAGGCTATAGAGGTCGGCCCGGCCATCGACGGTGTGCGAGTTGCGCGCCTGCTCCGGCGAAATGTAGTCCGGCGTGCCCATCACCCGGCCGGCTTGCGTCAACATGCTCTGCGCCCGATTGATCGCCGGCAGGTCGAGATGGCTCGACGACTCGGCTTCCTCCGATTCCTGCAAGCGGGCCAATCCCAGGTCGAGTACCTTGACGACGTTCCCCTGGTTGGTCCGCAGAAGATTGCTCGGCTTCACGTCGCGGTGGACCAGGCCGCGTTCGTGGGCGTGCTGCAGGCCGAGCGCCGCTTGCCGGATGAAGTCGCAAGCGTCGCGCACGGGCAACGGGCCGCGCGCTTGCACTAGGCGATGCAGGTCGATGCCATCGACGTACTCCATCGCCAGGAAGTGGCTGCCGTTGGCTTGATCGGCGTCGAAAGCGAGGACGATATTCGCGTGCGCCAGCGATGCCACGAGCCGAATTTCGCGGTGGAAGCGCTTGACGAGATCGGCGCGGGCCGTCAGGTCCTTGCGCAGGATTTTCAGGGCGACGACGCGATCGAGGGTGGCGTGACGGGCCTTGAAAACCTGGCCCATCCCGCCCTCGCCGATGCGCTCCATCAATACGTAGGCGCCGAGGCTCAACTCCTCGCCCTTGCCCTGGAGAACCTGATTGACCTGAAACGCGGTTAGCCAACCGCGCTGGAGCATGTCCTTGGCCAGGCCGTGGGCATCGTCGAAATTCTTCATCCGCCCGGCCGCCTCGCGCAAGCGCGCCGTCTCCAGCAGGCGCTGGTCGCGCAGCAGCCGAAGCAGGTCGATCGGCGAGGCGACGGGCATCGTTGTCCTCGTCAGGGAGCAATTCCGTTGGCCAGCTCAGTCTTTAGGGCAGGCGGCGAGCGGTGTGCGAACGTCGGCACCTATTCTCGGCAAGGAGAGTTAAGTCCGACATTCAATAGTAGCTCGTTTTGAAGAGAGATGTCAAACGAACGGCGCGCGGTTGGAATAGGGGTCGGGGGGGATTTGGCGGGCGGCGCCGCGGGGGAGCTTACGCAATACGAGAGGGGCCCATTTTTAAAAAATCAGAGGTGTTTGTTTTTGGTTTGGGGGGTGGTGGGTGCCCCGTTTTGTTTAACTACTATGTGAAACCCAGCTTGTTTGATATTTAATGGGCGCACGCCCCACGCCCTTACGCACCTACTGGTTTTCCCTTGAGCTTCGTGTTACCTTTATTTATGACTAACCTT
>JBBSES010000502.1:0-3834 GCA_038239465.1 Gemmatales bacterium | reverse complement strand
GGGAGGGGAGCCGGAAGGATCTCCGTTGGCCGTGCGGTTGGCGATAACGCCACCGTTCATCGCTTCAGTAGCGTTCCAACAATCTTTGCCAATGTCCCTGGCAGCGCAGCACCAGTTCGACGACCTCGCGCACGGCACCTTGCCCGCCCGCTCGTTTCGTCACGTAATGCGCCGCGGCAACCACGTCCGCACACGCATCGGCGACAGCGACGGCTAAACCCGCGCGACGCAGCAACGGCAAGTCGGGCACGTCGTCGCCGACGTAGGCGGCTTGCTCGGGCCGCAGTCCCGTCGCCCTCAGCAGTTGCTCGAAGCCGGGCACCTTGTCGGCGGCGCCCTGGAAAACGTAGCCGATGCCGACCTCCGCCGCCCGAATGTCCACGACCCGCGAGGTCCGACCCGTGATGACTGCCGCCTGCTTGCCGGCCAGCTGCCATAGCTTCAAGCCGGAACCGTCGCGCACGTGGAAGCGTTTTACCTCGACGTCGTCGTCGGCATAGACGATGGCCCCGTCCGTGAGGACGCCATCCACGTCGAGGACGAGCAATTCGATGCCGCGACACCGTTCGCTCAAGGTCAAACTCATGCCGGCCTCGCCAACGGTAATGGCTCCTCTTCCTCCGAAGGCAGCACGGTGATCAAGTCCGTGATGTCGAGCAATCCCACGGGGCAACCCTCGGCATCGACGACGGGCAACTCGCTGATCTTGTGGTATCGCAACAATTCGACGGCATCGACGACGCGCGTGCCGCGCGGCACGGTGCGCGGCGCCGCGGTCATGACCTCGCGGATGGGCCGGTCGAGGGCGGCGTCGCGGCGCTGCTCGAAGAGGCGGGCCAGGTCGCTCTCGGTGAACAGGCCGGCGAGTCGGCCGTCGTCCTCGATGAGCATGACCGCTCCGGTACGTCGTCCGCGGCGCCGGGCTTGAGCGAACACGTCGCGGACGGTGGCCGACGCCGGCGCCAGACGCAATTCGTCGCCGCGGCGCATCACCGCCTCGACGCGAAGGAGCTTGCGGCCCAAACTGCCGGCCGGGTGAAAGCGGGCGAAGTCCTCGTGCGTGAATTCGCGCAGACGCCCCAGTACGAAAGCCAGCGCGTCGCCCAGGGCGATCATGACGGTGGTGCTAGTGCTCGGCGCCAACCCCAGCGGGCAGGCTTCTTCCAGCGAACCGTAAGCCAGGGCCACGTCGGCGCCGCGCGCCAGGGTACTGCCCGCGTTTCCCGTCAGGGCGACGATGGCCAACGCCAATTGACGCATTGGCCCCAGCAGGCGGACCATCTCCTCGCTTTCGCCGCTGTGGGAAAGCATCAGGGCCACGTCGTTGGGGTGGACCATACCGAGGTCGCCGTGCATGGCGCGGGTGGCGTCGAGGACGTAGGCGCGCGTGCCCATCGAGTTCAGGGTGCCGGCGATCTTCTGGCCGACGTCCGCCGACTTGCCGGTGCCGGTGACGACGACGCGGCCGGGACAACGGTGCAACAGGTCGATCGCTTGCAAAAAGGGATCGCCGAGGCGGTCGGCCACCAGTTCGAGGGCCGCGGCCTCGGTACGCAACACCTGGCGGGCATGGGCGAGGCGTTCCGCGTCGGGCAGGACGAGGCCGGTCGGCGGCGGCGCCGGGTGGTGGACTTGCAACGGCATGAGCATGTCCCCGCGCGTCGGAGGAGGGCGTCCTTTCGGTAAGGGCCGCCGACTGTATACCGGCGGCACGCGGATTTGCAACCGCGACTGCGCGACGGCGCTCTTCTAGGAGGATATCGGCAGGCGGACGCGGGAGTCTGGAGGAAAAGGGTAACAACGAATGTTTAGCCGTGTTTAGCCGCGACCCGATAGGGGAACGCGGCAGCGATAACACTCGTTCCCAAGGCGAACCTTGGGAACGAGCAAAGAACATTATACGCAGGCCAGTTCCTGGTCCTCACGGCGACGGCGCGCCTTGCGTCGGCCGTTCGTCGCGCCCTCCAGCTGCTCGCGCAGACGGTTGCGGGCCACGTGCAGACGGCGCTTGATGGTGCCGACCGGCGTCTCGAATTCACGGCTCATCTGCCGCAGCGAACGGCCGCGAATGTAGAACGCCATCAGCGTGTCGCGGTCCAGCGGCTTCAAGCGCTCCAGACCGTCGTACAACTCGCCGCGCTGCTCGGCGCGGACCAGTTCATCCAGCGGCGCCTGCTCGGGGGCGGCCACGCCGTCCAGCACTTCCGACTCGGCCCCGTGGACCGGCCCACGCCGCGTCAGGCGGTTCAGCGCCATGCGCACCGTGATCTGCCGCAGCCAGCCGGCGAAGCACTGGGCGTCGCGCAACTGGTCGAGCTTGGTCAGCACATGGACGAACACTTCCTGCGCCAGTTCCTGCGCCTCGGTCGGGTTGCGCAGACGGGCCAACGCCACGGCGTAGACGGTCGGCTGGAAGCGCGTCGCCAACTCGCCGTAGGCTTCGCGGTCCCCCTCACGGGCGCGGTTCACCAAAGTCGTGATTTCTTCCCAGGTCATCGGAATTCCCTTGTCCGATCCGATTCAGTGTCTGCCCCAACCGACTCCGCGACGGCCTGGCTCGCAAGGATCAGCGGTTGCGAACCGGCAACGGTCGCGCGACGGTGATTCGGCGGGCGGCGTCCCGACCTGTGGCACAGGCCAAAACACCGGCGGCCGACGGACGGCAGACGGCGACCGACGAACCGAGTCCGTGGGCCAACGAAGGGGATGGTCCGTTAAGCCGCGACCCGCAGGGGAGCGCGTGCCAACGAAAAATCCCGACCGATGGCGGACGGACGATGGCCGTGCGGCGACCGTCACATCCCGCGGGGGATGCGTCCGCGTTTCGTCAAACTGGGAAAGAGGTTGTCGCTCTCGAATCGAGTCGAGCGCTCGACGATAAAGCCGGCGTCCTACCCGACCCTCATTCCCCGCAACGAAGCCGTGAACGCTCCAGTCGGTCCCGATAGCCGCTTACCGCCGGTTGGCGCTAAGGGGCCACGGGGAGGCGTCCGCGTCGGATGGCCGGTGCATTTGGCACCGGACAGCGATAGCTTCGCGGAAGAGGGCCATCCCCAAAGGACGGCTCGCCTCGCTTGGCTCGCGGGACCTCGACTGGCAAAGACGTTCGGACTTACGGGCCGACCGGCCCGGTGCGCGGCGGCATCGTCCCGATGGGCGATGCACCGCGCGGGCTTATAGTCGGCCTGCGGGAAACGGCGCGACCGGGGTCGCGCCAACGACGGTTCTTGCGGACGGCGCTCCAGGGCCGCCATCGAACCGTTACCCATCACGGCGGTGCTCGCGGCGTCGATGACGACGACGAGCGACCCGCGCGACACCAGGGAGTTCGGATTCTTTGTGGCCATGGCATACCTCCGGCAGACGAAAAGGAGTGGGGCAGAGCGGGGCCTCTGGGTAGGCCCATAAGTCGATCGGCAAACGGTTACGGCAGCTTCACACCTCATCGAGAAAAGCAAACGAGCCTTGGCGTTTCGCGGGTTTCATCCGTATTGCCACTGGCTCTACAGCAAGTATACGGCGGTCGCGTCGCGGAATTTTCGTCTTTTTCGGCGCCCGGCAAGGAAAATTCCGACGGCGAAGCACACCTTAATAGGTGGGACAATCGAGGGGCGCGTGAGGTTCGCGGAAAAAATGGCGGATTGCCGTCGGTCGCGTTGGGAATGAAACCGCTGGTTGGCGACGCTTCACGGAAGCGTTCCGAACGCGACGCCGATGAGTGCAACGGCCAACGCGGTTGCGGGTACGGACTTGCAGGTAGGAAGTAGAGGAAAAAAGGACGAGGAGGATGTCCTGGTTCCCAGGCTCCTGCCTGGGAACCACTTTTCCGAGGCT
>JBBSES010000501.1:0-3834 GCA_038239465.1 Gemmatales bacterium | reverse complement strand
TTCACCCTCAAGGCGACGCATACCTACCTCGAAGAGGGCACGCCGACCATCGTCGTCACGTTGACCCATAACGGCATAAATACCGCGCCGACGAGTTCCATCGGCGTCACCGTTAACGAACGAGCCGTCGTCGGTACGTCAGCCGCGATGGTCCAGGCCCCACGCAACTTGTCCTCCACCTTCACGGTTGCCACCTTTACCGATCCGGCCGGAGCGGAAGCGACGGGCACCACGCCGACGATCGGTTCTTACGCTGCGACGATCGATTGGGGCGACCTCACGGGTACTTTCGCGGGCACGATAACGTACGACGGGGTCGGCACCTTCACGGTCAGCGGCGCTCACGCCTACAATCAACCGAACGGGACGAACGGTACAATCACCGTCAACATCTATCACGACGCGACGAATCCCGTCCCCGTGCAGGTTTTGACCACATACATCGTCAAGAACCAGGCCGTGACGCCGACCGGCGCTACCTTCGCGGCCCAAGAGGGAACGCCGTTGGTCGGAGTTACGGTGGCGACCTTCACCGATCCGGGCGGCCCCGACCCGACTCCCGGCGCCTATGCCGCCAGCATCGATTGGGGCGACGGCATGGCACCCTCCGCGGGCACGATCAGCGCGCCCGTTGGCGGCGTTTTCACCGTCACCGGCAATCACACGTATACACGCTTTGGTACGCGCCCCGTCACGGTCACGATCACGCATATCAACGCGGTAAATGCCACGGCCAACAGCGTCTCCGTCACCAGCGACGCCCCCTTATCTGCCTCCGGCGTCGCGGTTCCCTCCGCCGTGGAAGGCGCCCCGTTCTCCGCCCTGGTGGCGACCATCCAGGATACGAACTCCTTCGGCGTGGCCGGCGATCTGACGGTATCCATCAACTGGGGCGACGGCAGTTCCTCGGCGGGATCGCTGGTGGCGCTCGGAGGAGCCAAATTCAACGTTACCGGCAGCCATGCTTATGGACGCTCGGGATCCTTCACGATCATCGTCAGTATTTCGAGCACGGGCGGCAGCCAGGCGACGGCGACCACGGGCATCTTTGTCGCCGACGCTCCGCTCTCCGGGTCGGCCGTGCCCTTCGCGGGCTTTTCCGGGACGAACACCACCGCCGTCGTGGCGAACTTCACGGACGCCAACTCGTTCGCGGCGGCCGGCGACTTCACCGCCGTCATCGCCTGGGGCGACGGCACCACTTCCACGGGGTCGGTGTCGGCTTCCGGCGGCGGCTTCACCGTCACGGGCACCCATTCCTATAACAGCCTGGGCACCTACACCTTCACGGTGACGATCGTCGATTTCGGCGGCGCCACCTTAACGGTTTCGAGTAGCGCAGCCATCGCCCAGGGCAATAACGTCATCGCCATCGGCGCCGACGCCGGCGGCAGCCCGCAGGTCAACGTCTACGATCCCGACACGCGCCAGCTGCTGTACAGCTTCTTCGCGTTCAGTCCCGGCTTCACCGGCGGCGTCCGCGTGGCCGTCGGCGACGTCACCGGCGACGGCACGCCCGACATCGTCTGCACCCCCGGCAAGGGCGGCGGGCCGCAGGTCGTCGTCTTCGACGGCAACTCGCGGCAGATCGTCCGCAGCTTTTACGCCACGGTGCCGAGTTTCAGCGGCGGCTTGTACGTGGCCGTCGGCGACATCAACGGCGATAAGTTCGCCGACATCATCATCGGCGCCGATAGCGGCGGCGGGCCGCAGGTCTCCACCTTCGACGGGCAGACCGGCGTCCTGTTGTCGAGTTTCTTCGCCACGGTGCCGAGTTTCTCGGGCGGCGTGCGCGTGGCGGCCGGCGACGTGGACGGCGACGGCCTGGCCGACATCGTCGTCGGCGTCGGCCCCGGCGGCGCCTCGCAAGTGACCGTCTACAAGGGCACCACGCTGCGAATTCTGCAGAGCTTCTACGCCTACGGCAACTTCGCCGGCGGCGTCTTCGTGGCGGTCGGCGACTTCAACAACGACGGCAAGTTCGACATCCTCGTCGGCGCCGGTCCCGGCGGCAGCCCGCAAATCCGCGTCTTCGACGGCGCCAACCCCGGCGTCGATCTGCTGCCCAGCTACTTCGCCAACGTGCCGGCCTTGGTCGATATCGCCTCGCCGCAAGCGGGCCTGTCGCGCAGCGGCGTCCGCGTGGCCACGATCAAGATCAACGGGCAATACCACATCTTGACGGGCGGCGGCCAGGGATCGCAGCCGTTGGTCACGCTCACCAGCGGCCTCACCGAGGCACAGCTGGATGCGTTCTTCGCCTACGATCCGAGGTTCCGCGGCGGCGTGTATCTGGCGGGATAAGGCGAGCGGGGTCGCGTAAGCGCCCCGAGTGAGCGGGGTCGCGTAAGCGCCCCGAGTGAGCGGGGTCGCGTAAGCGCCCCGAGTGAGCGGGGTCGCGTAAGCGCCCCGAGTGAGCGGGGTCGCGTAAGCGCCCCGAGGCGCGAAACGTAAACAAGTCCAAGCGCGGCTCAACCGAATTTCAACCGCGCGTCCGTGGACGGCAACCGAACGTACTTGCAGCCCAGGCGCCAGATCGAACCGGCTTGCTGGCGGTTGCGCACCTCGACGCGGACCCAGAAGGCGCTGACGTCGTTGCTGGGCCGGACGCTGAGGATCGTGCCGACGTCCACTTCCCCTTCCTCTTCCAGTTCCAACCCGAGGCCGTGCGCCGAGCGATCGACCACCCAACCGCGCACGGGGTGTACGCTGGCGTCGGCGTCGGCGATCAGCACCGACACGGGACTGCCGCGGCGCCGCGGAGAACTGCGCCGGTCGGAAAAGCTGCCGTGCATGTAGGGATCGCTGGAGCGCGCGTCCACGACGGCGCCGAGATCGACCTCGGCCTCGGCGCGGCGCAAGCGCTCGAGGGCGGCACGATTGCGGAGCATTTGAAAGAGGGCGCCGCTGCCGAGCGCGCCGGCCACGAGGACGATCCAGAAGAGCGGCGACGAGAAGGGCATCTCATCGATGAGGGTTTGCATCGTCAAAACCTCGAAGCGCGACAAGGTGCGGAACGTGGAGAAGTTTACGTTTTATGATACCGATATCTGAATAGTAGTTCGATATCGCGCGCGAAGCAAAAGAAGAGTGCGTGAAACCGGGGGAATGGAGGCAGGCTCGAAGATTACCGTCTCCGCCAAAGGCATACCCTCTCCGCGACACTCCCCTGGCGGCAGCGTTGAGGGCGTCCGCGGCCGTCAGGCTAGCGCCGTGCCGGCAGGCGCAGGATGTAAGCGGTGCCGTTGCCGTTGGCCGTGGCGATGAAGCGTCCCTCGGGGCTGTAAGCCAGCTGGAGGACGTGGCCGTGCGCGGGGCCGATGGCGAGCGTCTGGCGTTCGCCGCCGGGGCGCGGTTCGAGGAACAGGATGGAGCCGAGCGCGGTGGCGGCCGCCACGGTTTTGCCGTCGGGACTAAAGGCCAGGCCGTTCGCCGGGGTCTGTTCGGCCAGGATGCGGCCCTCGGCCGCGGCGTCCCACAGGCGGATGGTCCCGTCGGTGCCGGCGGAGATCAGGCTCTTGCCGTCGGGGGCGAAGGCCAGGGCGGGGACAAAGCCGGTGTGGCCGGTCAAGGCGCGTGGGGTCGGCCGCGCGGTGTCCCACCAGAAGAGCGTGCCGCCGCTGCCGCCGAACGCGATGTTCTTGCCGTCGCCGCTGATGGCGACGCAGGAGAGGATGGCTTCCGTGGGACGGGGCAATGCCTTGATTTCCTTGGCGAGGGGAACGTCCCAAAGGCGGACGGAGCGGTCGCTGCCGACGGAGGCGAGCGCCTTTCCGTACGCGGATAATGCGAGGGCGTTGACGAAGCCCTCGGAGCCGCGCAGGGGAAACAAAT
>JBBSES010000500.1:0-3837 GCA_038239465.1 Gemmatales bacterium | reverse complement strand
TAAATATCCAGGAGCGGGGTAAGGTCAGGTAGTTCTCCCGAGGCCATCCCTTGCCAAATTCTCGGTGTAACAATTATCTTCCCTTGGGATGGCAATTCGGCAAGATTCGCCCCAAAATGCGATCAGAGCGAGGGAAGGGACAATTAACGCCCCTTCGCCGCCTCCCGCGCCGCGTACAAACACGCATACCTTTCCCAGCCCTTGACCTTGTCCGAAACGTCCCGCGCCAGCATTGCCGCCGCTTCCGCGTTGCCGCTCGCCCGGTGAGCCATCGCACCCAGGCAGCGCGCCGCCGCCTCGGTGGGTCCCTTCGGATATTGCTCCAGGTGGCGCGTCCAGCGCTCCGCGACGCCGCGCCAGGTCTCCGCGAGTCTCGCGGCGTCTCGCCCCCTGGCGCGCTCGGCCTGTTCGTGCTTGCATAGGGCCAGCTGATAGCTCGCTTCGGCGGTCAGAGCCTGCGCCGCCGCCGCGTTGAGCAGGCGCGCGACCGACTCGGCTTCCTTCGCGGACCAAAGGGCGGCCAATCGCTCCCGCGCCCCCGTCAGGCGAGGTTCGGCTTCTGGCCCGATACGTCGCGCTTCATCCTGGGCAATTAACACATCGGCTTGAGCCGTGCGCGCCTTTTGGCACCAGGCGGCCACTTCGGCTTCGAGCATGGGATGCGAGCGCAGCCAATCTTGCTGGTCCTTCGCGCGATCGAGGGTGGCGACCAAGCGGGCCGTCGCTTCATCGAGTCGGCCGTGCAGTATCAAGTCGCGCGGCGTACCGGCTTCGAGATAGAAGTCGGTAAAGGGCCGGGCGAATTGCAAGCGCAGCCGACGGCCGGGATCGACGTTGTCCGGCAACGCGCCGACCGCGGGAGGAAGGAGCGGCCACTCGACCAGCGACGAGCCGTAACGCCAAACGCGCGGCACCCAACCGGGGCCGACCGGCCGGTCGTTGCCCCCTTCCTCGGGCGGCAGAAAGCCAATGAGCAAGCGGAGCGGTCCACCGGATTGCGGAAAGGAACAGGGCGGCGTTTTCACGATTTCCTGGATTTTCGCCGAAAGTGCGCCGGGATCGGCCGCGAGCCGTACCGGATTGGACGGCTTCATTGCGTCTTGGAGGGTCGTCATGCGCGGCGCCCACGCGGTCAACGGCACGGCGACGCATCCCTCGGCACGGCGGGCTTGCTCCAGGGAAACGTCGTACTTGTGGTCCATGTCGACGGTTAGCGATTGCAGCAGTTCCGGCCGTGCGCGGACTTGCAACAAGGTCGCTACGCCGTCCGGCCCCGGCAGCGGCACACCCAGGCGCGCGTCGAAGAGAAGCAAGTCACCGCCGACAAGGGCGCCCGGCAGCCAGGGTCGTTTGCCGTCGCCGTCAGGAACGACCATCATGCAGCCGGGGATGTCGAGTTGATCGAGCAGCGCCAGGAAAACGAGCGAACGCTGCACGGCGTCCCCCCAACCGCGGCGCAGGATATAGACGGGGGGAATCGGCTCGCCATCGCTCTCGCGCAAGCGCACCTGGCGGATCGTCCAGGCGAAGGCGGCGGCGGCGCGGTCGCGGTCGGGCAAACCCTGGACATCCAGCGCGCGGGCGGCGTCTCGAAACAGCAGGCAGGCTTCCAGATGATGGGCGTCGAGCGGCGTGAAGGCACCGCTTTCCACCTCGGCGAGTTCGGCTTCGTCCAGGTTCCCTTGCTCGCGGAGCCAACGGCGGCGCGCGTCGTCCATACCGACCGCGGGCCGATCTCCTCGGGCGTTGAGCCGCTGGAGGACGGCGCGACACTGAAGACGGCCGCCGTCGCGCGCCAGCGGTTCGAGCAAGGCGGGAAGGTTCTCTCTGACCGGCTGGTCGGGGTCGAGCGCTCGTGGTTGTGGCGGAGGCAGGCGCCGGTTGCCGTCGGCGATCCACCAGACACCGCCGCCGACAAGCAGCGCCACCAACACCGCTATCAAGAGGCGCAAGCGGCGCGGATTCGGTGCGTCGGCGCTCATGGCGAATCCCTCAAGGAGCGGCGTCCAGGGCGGCGCGTAAGCGGAGACAGCATTCGATCAACCGGGGTAGATCGGCCAGGGCGACCATATTGGGACCGTCGCTCAGCGCTTCGTCGGGCCGCGGGTGCGTTTCGAGGAAGACGCCATCGCAGCCGGCGGCCACGGCGGCGCGCGCCAGGTAAGGCACCATTTGCCGATCGCCGCCGGTGCGATCGCCCAGGCCCGCCGGCTTCTGTACGCTGTGGGTGGCGTCGAAGATCACGGGGCAGCCGAGACCTTGCATCCAGGGGATCGAACGCATGTCCACCACCAGCTGGCCATAGCCGAAGGTGGCGCCGCGTTCGGTAAGCAGGACTTGCCGGTTGCCGGCCTCGGCCAGTTTGTTGACGACGTGCTTCATGTCCCACGGGGCCATGAATTGCCCCTTCTTGACGCTGACCGGCTTTCCCGTGCGGCCGACGGCCATAAGCAAATCGGTCTGCCGCGCCAGAAACGCGGGCACTTGCAGCAGGTCGCACACCTCGGCGACGGGAGCGGCCTGATGCGGTTCGTGGATGTCCGTCACCACGGGAAGGCCGGTGCGTTCCTTGACGGCGGCCAGCGTCTTCAAGCCCTCGCGCAATCCGGGGCCGCGGAACGACTGGCTCGACGTGCGATTGGCCTTGTCGAAGGAGGCCTTGAAGATCAGCGGCAGCCGCAAGCGCTCGGCCATGTCGCGCAGCGTCTCGGCGATGTGCAGCGTCAAATCGTGCGATTCGATGACGCATGGCCCGGCGATCCAGAGCAGGGGCCGGCCGGGGCCGCAGCGGAGATTGCCGATACTCACGGGAGCGGGTGTCGTCGTCATGGGACCCTCCTTGGCGGGGCGTTCGTACTCCACTTATCCCATCCTATCGCCCCCGATTACGGCCGCAAGTTGGCCTCCTCGCGCCCTTTCCCTTCTGGTAGATTGCCGCTCGCCATCGGGAGTTGCCTGGATGACGAGCCGCGGGATTTATCCCGGCGGTGTCGGCGGGAAAAGGATTTTCCGCGTCCGCGAACAAGGAGGTCGGGCTTGGCCTGGCGCTGGCGCATACGCCATAAGCTGATGCTCGGGCTGGCGCTCGTGATGAGCATCCTGGCCTTGCTCGTGGCCGGCTCCGTCAAGGGGCTGGCCTCCTACAACGCCACCAATAACAGCATCGAAAGCAAACTCGTTGAGTTGAGCTTCGCCCAGCAGTACAAGGCGAAAGTGCGCGACTTTCTCGATCCTCTCAATAAGAAAGAAAAGATCGGCGAACTGGAGCAGACGGACATACTGCGCGAACGAATCAAGCAAGCAAGGCTGTCCCTCAAGGAATACGTGGTCCACTTCGAGGATACGTTGCGGCGCGGCCGGGATCGCGAAAACGGCTACTTCGTCCGCGGCATCTTGACGGATTTGGAGAAGCTGTACGGCAACCTGGCATTGGCCATCAGCCAGCACGAACAAGACGGCGCCCGACAGATGGCCAGCGATTCCAATGATTTGTTGATGGACCCGCACATCCATGAGGCCATCATCAAGTTGATCAGTGCTTCCGATCAATTGCAGGAAGCCATCTACAAGGATCTATGGGACGGAACGCACGACGCCAAAGGCACCTATCGCACCACGCTGGCCCTCGTCCTGTCCATCACCGTCCTGGGCAGCCTGCTGATGACGAGCCTGCTGCGCTTCTTCTATCGTTGGACGTTTTATCCGTTGCGCGACCTGCAAGAAGGCGTGAGCCATGTGGCGCGCGGCGATTTCGAGCATACCATTCAAGTCCACAGCAGCGACGAATTGCAGGAATTGGCCGACGCCTTCAACGACATGACCACGCGGCTGCGCGAC
>JBBSES010000499.1:0-3843 GCA_038239465.1 Gemmatales bacterium | reverse complement strand
TTAACCAGGGCCGCTATCTTCGCCAGACGCTCGATAGCCTATTTCGCCAGGATTACCCCGGCCTCGAAGTCGTCGTCATGGACGGCGGCTCCACGGACGACAGCGTGGCGATCATCCGCGACTATGCCGACCGTCTCGCGCGTTGGCAGAGCGGCCCCGACGGGGGGCAGTCGGCCGCCATCAACGCCGGCGTGGCCCGCTGCCGCGGCACGCTGGCCGCCTGGCTCAATTCGGACGATTATTACTGCGACGATTGCCTGTGGACCGTTGGCCGCGCTTACGACGCCTTCCCCGGCCGCGGTCTTTACCTCGGCATCGTCGTGGACTTCTCGGGCGTGCTGGCCGGCGACCACGGCCAAGCGGACGACCGTGTTCTTGTTGACCCCGACGAGGCGGCTGGTCTGCCGGACGCCGCAGTCCTCCTGAAGATGCTGGAGGACGGCTACGGCTTTGTCCTCGGGAAGCTTGCAGCGATACAGGGGCGACCCCTTGCGTTCCGAGAAGCGTTGCCGGCAGGTCCGACAGGCCAGGACGCGGGTGGCTTTGCGGGGCCGTAGGCGAAGCTGACCCGCGGATTTTCCCGTCCCCGACGGGCGTAGTCGGGGCACTCGTCGTTCTGGCAGCAGAAGGATTTCAGGTCGTCCATAGTTCGCGTGGCCTGCCCAGCGGAATGAAAAAGTGGTCTTGCAGCTGCGGTTACCGTAGAAAGCAGCTGTGGACGCGACAAGCCTGATAGGACACGACCAAAAATGGAGTCAGCAGGCGAAAGCCTCGCGCGCGTTTGGGCTTCGGCGCGAACCGGGCTTCCATCGCGATTCTCTCTCATCTATCGGCGGGGACGAACCTTGTGCGTATCGCGCTCCCTGCTTGACAGACCCGATCTCCGACGGTTCCTCTAGCCCTCATGATCGACTGCGTGTTTCCCTTCTGGGCCCTCTTTCAAGTTTTGGACCAACGGGTCATCCTGGCCGAGGCGTTGGGCTTTCCCGAAATCAGCCGCCTGGCCGGCGACCGCGCGACGCTGCGCCGCCAACTGCAACGCAACGTCAAGCACTTTGTCGAGACGGCGGCGCTGGCCGAGTTGCACCAGCGCCATTGCCAGGGATCGCCCGAGATCGGCACGACTTCTCTCCTGCTGGAGCGAACGCCCGGTTCGCTGCTGTGGCGCGAACCGTTGCCGCTGGAATTCCCGGTGCTGCGCTGGACGCACGGCACGGCGGCCGCCCTTGCCTTCGTGCCGGCGCTGGGAATCGCGGTCATGGCCGCCAAGCCGGACGAGGTGGAGGAACGGCTGGCGGACGAAATCCGCGCCGCCCTATCGCGCGAGCAAAGCACGCCAACGTTGCGCCGCCTGGTCGATTTGCAAAGAGGCCGACGCATTTTCGTCGAACGCCTCAGCGTCGATGTCGCCCTGCGCGGCGCCAAGCAGCGGGCGTTGGCGGAGCAGCGTGCCGGCGAGGTTGCTGACGGCCCGCGTCCGCGAGCAGCCGTTCAGCGTGGTGTTGCTGGACGAGTTCGAGAAGGCACACCCCGCGTTCCTCGATTTGCTCCTGCAAGTGATGGGCGAGGGGCGGCTGACCGATGCCGCGGGCCGGCTGGCCGATTTTCGCAACAGCGTCGTCATTCTCACCTCGAACCTCGGGGCCGAGTCGTTTCGACAGGGCAATCTCGGCTTCAGCGGACCGGGCACGACCCCAAGCGAAGGATCGCGCGATCATTTCGTGCGCGAAGTGCAGGCCCACTTGCGGCCGGAGTTGTTCAACCGCATCGATCGGTTGGTGCCGTTCGCGCCGCTGGCGGCGCCGACGATTCACCGCATCGCCCGGCGTGCTTTGCGGAGATTGGAAGCGCGGGACGGCATTCGCTATCGTGGCGTGGCGCTCGAGGTCGGCGACGGCGTGGCGGCCCACCTGGCGCAAAACGGCTACGACATTCGCTATGGCGCTCGCCCTTTGCTGCGCACGGTCGAACGCGAACTGCTCGCCCCGCTGGCCGACCGGATGAACCGCCACGGGACCGAGACCGCGCTGACCGCCGATGTCGGTCTGAGTGGATCATCGCTCGAAATCAGCGTCAAAGCGCGCGTCGATGCGAATGGCCGCGTGGTTGGGGCGGCCACGGCGACGGCGCCGTTGCTTGCCGCGGCAACCGATTGCGTCGAGTTGCGCCGGCAGGTGCAAGCCTTGCAGAGAAGACGCTGGGTGCGCGAAATGCACAACGACTTGTTTCGGCTCGAACGCGAGCAAAAGCGCTACGAAGCGCTGCAACGCCGCCTGGCCCGGAAGGGGCGGCCGTCCGCGCCACGTTCGCGCGGGCCGGACCAGGAAAAGCTGGCCCGATCGCGGCTCCTCGCGGGCCGCGTCAGCGACCTGGCCTCTCGAAGCAGCCTTTTGGAAGACGAAGCATTGCAGGCGCTCTATTCCGGCAGCGACGCCGAGGTCTTCGCGCCGGCCGAGTTGACCGCTGCCGCCGGGCCGCTGCGCCAGGACTGGCACGATTTATTGCTGACGTTCTATCGCCGCGATTTTCCGACGCCCGACGCTATTACGCTCGCCCTGTTCGGCGAGGACCGCGACCACGCGGATTTTGTTGGTCTACCACGCTGTTGTCGGTTACAGCACTATGAGGACGAAGAATGGCCACGGTGCCTACGGCTGCTGCGGCTAACTCGCCCGACGGTCGCCGGGATAGGTTGCACCGGCGCAATCTAATTACAAGTTCGGCAGCGTGATCCAGGAGAAGAACCATGAAGCTTGTGGCGGTCATCCTCGTTACTCTGGTGGGTGGCTTCATCGGTGCTGCGGCGCGGGCCGACGATGTCACTCTCGAATCCGTGCCTCCGGTGGTCGTGAAGACAATCCCCGAAGCGGGAGCCGGCGACGTGGACCCGAAGCTGACCGAGATCAAGGTCACCTTCAGCAAAGATATGCAGGACGGCACCTGGTCGTGGGCTACGCTCTCGAAGGAGAGCTTCCCGAAGATGGATGGCAAGCCGAAGTACCTTGCGGACAAGCGGACCTGCGTGTTGCCAGTCAAACTGGAGCCGGGGAAGACGTATGCCATCTGGGTGAACAGCGAGAAGTTTTTGAACTTCAAGGATCCCGATGACCGCTCCGCCATACCGTACCTGTTGGTGTTCAAGACGAAGAAGTAGTTGGGGAGCGCCGAACCGCTCTCATGGCCCTCCGACTTGAGAGAAAACGACGCCCCGGGGACGGGCTGATCGGTTCTCCTTTCCCGCTTCCTGGCACTTCCGCTTCGTCGGCGCACACGGGATGACGGCAACTCATCTATCGGCTATAACAACGCGGCGTCACTACGATAGCGACTTGCTTGCCGTGGCCTCTACGTTCACGACCCCCCGATTCCGTGCTGCCAATTAGCACTAACCCATCACTTCTTCCCACCCATCCGCACCAACGCACCCGCCAGCGTCGCGGCGGCCTGGCAGACCCTGTCCCTTCCCTCGCTCTGATCGCATTGTGGGGCGAATCTTGCCGAATTGCCATCCCAGGGGAAGATAATTGTTACACCGAGAATTTGGCAAGGGATGGCCTCGGGAGAACCACCCGACCTTACCTCGCTCCTGGATATTTATCGTACCCCGCTACCCCGCTGCCCCCGTGCCGCTAAAATCACGATTTTTGGGGAGGCAGGGTCCGAGTGGCTGAGCAGCGATGGTTCTACCGCAACGAGGAGGAATGGTGCGCGATTGCCGAACGCCTCAAGCAGACGCCCTGACCGCACTGCAAGGTAGTCGGCGCGCTGATTCGGCACGGCTATCTGCGCGGCTTCGACGCCGGCAGCCCTCAGCGACAAACGGTGCGTGCCCGGCGGATCTGC
>JBBSES010000498.1:0-3849 GCA_038239465.1 Gemmatales bacterium | reverse complement strand
CTATAGCGCCAGCGCTCACGCGTTGGTTGGGGAACAAGACGGCGCCGGAACGCACGCCGGTCTCGCGGTTCGCGGGCGTTACACGTTCGCGTTTAGTTTGGGCGTCCTCCGCGCGGAGGCCGCGAAACGTAAACGGGAAGCGTCTCGACGTTATTTCTTTCCCTGGCGCCGCTTGTCCACGTCCCAAAGGCGCATCACGATATCGGTGCCCGGCCGGTTCGTGCCCTTGGCGTCGAAGATGCCGTTGTCGTCGATCTTGTCGCGGCCGATGGAATAGATGACGAGGCCATCGTCGGTCTTGCGCATGCGCAGCGGTTGGCCGTCGTAGGGGTCGAGCGGCACTTCGGGCAGAAACTCGGCCATTTCCTCGAACGAATGCGGCCAATGGCCATTGACGAGGCGATAGCGCTCGGCGGCCAGGGCGGTGGCGGCACAGCGCAATCTCGTTTGACTGGCCTGGAATCCTTGGGCGACCTGGATGGCCGGCCCCACGGCCATCAGGCCTTTGAGATAGCGCCATTGCGGCCACGACTCGCTTCGGAGGCGGTTCGTTCGGTCCACCAATTCCTCCAGGGCGGCGGGTTGTTCGTCCAACGGCAACTTGGCCACCTCGACGGCCGCGGTCAGCGTCTCCGTTTCCAGCGCTTCGTTCTCCAGGTGCCAGCCGCGCGCGAGCCATTGCCGGGCGTCGTCCGCATAGGGGACCAATCGTTGCAAAGTCGGCGGCAGCTTCCACGCCTCTTCGTCGTCGCCCTCCTCGGCCTCGGCCGGCGCTTCTTGTTTAGCTTCGCGGACAGCCTTCACCCAGGCGCGATAGCCGCGCTGATAGTGGACCGCCGCCGGCTGCATCGACTCGTCCGCGAACAGCTTTTGCGCCGCCGCCAGCGATGGATCGTCCGCCTCTCCCTGAGCGAGGACCCGCTCCAACGTCTGGCAGGCAAGGCGTTGACAGGCGAGCCGCTGGGCTTGCTGCGAGGAATCGGGGTCGTCGCCGACGGAACGGCCGGCCACCAGCGCCGCCCGCGTGGACGCCAACGCCTGGCCGAGGTTTTTGTCGTGCGCCTGGAGGATGGCGTCGAGCGTCAGCAACTTGGCGGCGATGGCGGCGCGCGTGGTGGCGTCGGAGCGTTGGCCGGTCAGCCATTCCTCTTGCGGCCGCGGCGGAAAGCGGCCCGTCGATAGCGGAGCCAGTCCACGCGCCTCGGCCAACGCCTTCGTCAGGCGATGGAGTTCTTTGAATACCCTGGCGCGCTGTTCGTCGGTCAAGGCGGTCGCCGGCGCCAGGTCGCGGGCATCGCGGGCGATGCCGTCGTCGCCCGACCAGTCGGGAGGCAACAGGTTCAGCGCGATTTCCAGCTGCAGCGCCGCGTTCTGGCCATCGGGTATCTCGGCGCGCTGCTCCTGCATGTCGTCCCAGGTCCAAACGCCATCGAGTTCGACGGCTCGGTCGAGGGCCGCTTGCAACCGCCGCTCGGCGACGATTTGCCAGACGTAAGCGCCGCCGACGGCGCCGACCAGCGTGAACAACAGGAGCAGGGTAAGCCAGCGCGTGGGCGAGCGATACCAACGCTTCCGCGGCTTCGTCTTGGCCGCCGTCGCCGGGGGCACCGCTTCCGGCGCCACCGGCGTTTCGACGACGGGAGCGGGCGTCGGCGCTGGCGCCAAAGCCGCCTTCTTTTCCGCCTGGGCGCGCATGGTGGCGAAGTATTTCGCCCGATTCTGCTGTAGTGCCTCCGCCTTCTTCAAAAAGCCGGCGTTGTTGGCGTGCCCCTGAATGAAGGCATGAACGTCGGGATGAAACGCCGGGTTCACCTTCCAGTCTGCGACGTCGTGATCGTCCATCAGCGACGACAGATGACTCTCCAGGGAGCGGGTGTATTCGTAGGGCGTCAGCGCGTCCCTGTTGGCCGGCTCCCAGACGGGGGATGGCTCGGCGGGGGCCGTCTCCGTGACCGTGTCGAGGGGCGTCGTCATCTCCTCGGCCACCGGCACCGGGACCGTTTCCGCAGCCGTCACTGGAGCGGCATCGATGGTCACCGACGGCGCCTCGTCGGCCGGAATCTCGGCCAAGAGCGCCCGGGCGCGGTCGTGGTCGCCGTCGCGCACTTGCAGCTGGATCACTTCGGTCGCCGGTGCCTCCGCCCAGTTCATGCCGGTGGCCGGCTCGCCCTTGATGAAGACAGGGATGCCGGCTGCTTCCAGGTGACAGCGCATCACATGGGCATGTTCGGCCCGCGGCGCCGTGGCCACGCTGACCAGGGATTCCGTGGCCTCGGACGCCTCGGCCGGCGTCTCGGGGGCGGTTTGCGTCAGCGGGCCGGCCGTCGCGCCGCAGTGCCAGCAGCTGTGCAAGCCGTCGTTCACCTCGGCGCCGCACGTCGCGCAGTTCCACATACGCCGCGATCCTTGGGGGGAAACAATGGTGTTTTGGGTAGAAGCTATCTTGGCGAGGCGGGCGGGAAATGCAATGAAAAAGCGAGGGACAACTGGCGAGCGGGGTCGCGTGAGCGCCCCGAGTTCGTGGCCGATGAACGCGCACTTGGGGCGCTGACGCGCACTCGGGGCGCTGACGCGCACTCGGGGCGCTGACGCGCACTCGGGGCGCTGACGCGGCCCCGCTCGCCGTTTATAATTTTGAGCGCCAGGTTCTCAAATGCCCGGCGCTATGGGACTGACCGTTTTTGGCTATCCATAACATGAACCGACCAGAGGCGCAATGCCAGATATGGCCCCTCCCTACTGTGTGGCGACCGTTGTCCGCGAGTTCGAGCCGCTGACGGAAGCAATCACCTCGCTTGGATCATTTGAGGATGTCGTTGTCCACCTTCGGGCCACTCATAGTTGGTTTGCCGATCGCATGGCGGACTGCCGGAGTGAGGACGATAGTCCAGACGCGGTGCCCGACGGGGGGGGTGGGGTACAACTACGGAACCGTTGGGGCAGTATGGTCGAGGTCGGAGTCGGGCGAGAAGTTTGGTTCCTGTTCCGCCACGCTCCGGAGCCTTCACTTTGCTACTCGGATCGACCGCCACTTGACGGTTACTTGGCTTTCTGGCTTGGCGGCTGGCACCATACCGAGCTGGGGCGTGACATGTTAGTGTCGCGTGCATGTGTCTTGAAGGTCTCCGCGAGTGGCTGGATTCAGACACCTTTCCGGGAGCGTTCTGAGCAGACATGACGCACGACCAAGCCTGCCAACGGTCCCCTTTTGCCTTCCCGCGTCATCCTCGGCTACAATCGCACCGACGCCACCAACGGAGGGCGAGTCGATGCAAACCGTGAAATACGTTTACTGGCAGGAAGACGAAGCCTGGCTGGGATATCTCTCCGACTACCCCGACTATTGGACGCAGGGCGAAACCCTGGACGATTTGCTCGACCACCTCAAGGATCTTCACCTCGACCTGGTCGGGGGGAGGACCGAGGAGAATTACTGATGACACAAGCCTTGCCTTTCGGCGATGTCCTCGAAGCGGCGGAGCAGTTATCCGCGGAAGACCAAGAAGCGCTAATCGCCATACTGCACCGCCGCTTGGCTCAGGCGGGGCGCCAACGGCTGGCCGCCGAAATACAGGAAGCGCGTCAGGAATTCGCGGCGGGTCTGTGTCGATCCGCCACCCCCGAGGAGTTGATGCGTGAGATACTGAAGTGAGACGCCTACTCCTGCAATCCGCCGGCTTCGTCCGCGCGGCGCGGCGACTGGTCAAAAAGCATCCCGAGACTGCCCCGCAGCTGTAAGCGGCGTTCGAGGCGCTGGCGGAAGATGCCCATCAACCGGCGCTCCGCACCCACAAACTGAAAGGGGAGTTGGCAGGCTCATTGGCCTGCAGCGCCGGCTACGACCTGCGG
>JBBSES010000497.1:0-3853 GCA_038239465.1 Gemmatales bacterium | reverse complement strand
GGCTCGCTGGGCTATATCGAATTGCTGTATGCTCTCGCCAATCCAAAGAGCATCAGCTTCGGCTCGGTGCGCAACAAGGCGGGCAAGGACGTGCTGGCCAGCATCGAGAGCGTCGAGGCGGCGGCCGAAGCGGGATTGCCGGCCATCGCCGAGGACTTGACGTTCAACATCAACGACCAGCCGGGCGACAAGGCGTACCCCATCTGCGGCGGCGTCTGGGCGATCATGTACGTCAAGCAGCCGACGGGCCGCGGCAAGGCCCTGTACGATTTCTTCCATTGGGCGACCAACGACGGCCAGAGCTTTGCCAAAGGCAAATACTACGCTAGTTTGCCGGAAGGGCTGCGCAAGAAGGCGGACGATAAGTTGAAGAAGCTGTTGCAGCCGTGACAAACGTCGATACGAACCAGCCGACTCATGCGTCAGGCGCATACGAGCCGGAAGCGTGAGCGACGGATTCTCCGTCGCTTACGTTTCCGGCTCGTAGCAAACGTCTCTTGGTTCTCGTTCCCAGAGCTTCCGGCTCGGGAACGAGAAGAAAATCGCGCCGGTCCAAGCAGGTTTGCCCCGAGGCCTCATGGCGACGTCTTCCCGTCCCCCCACTGCGCCGCCGACGGACAACGTATCCGTGGCCGCGGCGCCGCGCCCGCGGTCGTTGACCGGATCGAGCACCGCCGAACTCCAGGATCTCGTTTTCAAAATAGTTTGCGGCGCCGCCGCCGTTTCCGTGCTTGTACTATTCGTGGGGCTGGTGTTCGTTCTCATCCGCGAATCACTGCCGGCCATGCGGGCGTTCGGCTGGCGCTTCCTCATCACCGATCGCTGGGAACCCGTCTCTGATGGCGAAGACCCGGCCGGCCGTCTCGGCGCCCTCGCGTTCATCTACGGCACGC
Source organism: Gemmatales bacterium (assembly GCA_038239465.1). Lineage (GTDB taxonomy): Bacteria > Planctomycetota > Planctomycetia > Gemmatales > Gemmataceae > JBBSES01. Next base: position 2,960 of record JBBSES010000497.1, on the reverse strand, counting down.
TTGTGACCTCGGGGATCGCGATGGCGATCGCGGTCCCCTTCGGGCTGGGCTGCGCCGCCTTTCTGTCGGAAATCGCCAGCGGCTGGGTACGCCGTGTCGGCGCCTTCTTGATCGAGTTGTTGGCCGCCATCCCCAGCGTCGTCTATGGCTTCTGGGGCGTCTTCTTCCTCGTGCCCGCCGTCGATTGGCTCTTTGCGAGCGTTGGCATCGAGAGTACGGACGGCAAAGGCATTCTCGCGGCGGGCTTGATCCTGGCCATCATGGTTCTGCCTTATGTGACTGCCATCAGCTTCGATGTCTGCCAGGCCGTGCCGCGCTCCCAGCGCGAAGGGTCGCTTTCCCTCGGCGCCACCCGCTGGCAGATGATCTGGACGGTCATCCTGCCCTACGCTCGGCCCGGCATCGTCGGCGGCAGCATCCTCGCCCTGGGCCGCGCCCTGGGAGAGACGATGGCCGTCGTCATGGTGATTGGCAACCAGGCCGTCATCGACTTCTCCCCGCAAGCCCACGGCTACACCGTCGCCAGCGTCATCGCCAATGAATTCAATAACGCCCAATCCGCGCTGAAGCGCTCCGCGCTCGTCGAGTTGGCCCTGCTGCTGCTGCTGGTCACGATCGTGGTCAACTCGCTGGCCAACCTGTTGATCCTGCGCCTCGGCAAGGGTGGCCGGAGTTCGCTGCTCGGCCTGGGCACCGCGCTATGGCGAATGGCCGCCGGCGCTCCCGCGCAACTCAAGACGCCGCCGGTCGCCGCCGAACATCGCCATGGCCATCACGCCGACGTCGCTCCCATGGCGCCGCCGTCGGAACCCTACGACCTGACGCGCCATACCCGGCGTGCCCAGATGGTCAATCGGCTCATGACGGGAGTGCTGGGCCTGTTTCTCGCCGTCACCTGCGGCCCGCTGTTCCTCATCCTAGGCTACGTTTCCTATCGCGGGCTGTCGGCCTTCTTCTTTTACGAAGCCAGTCCCATCGCCACCGATCCGCCCTTCCCGCCGCTGGGGTGGCAGTTCTTCACGCAATCCTGGTACGACACGCCGCCCGGCCTGGCCCACGCCATCTACGGCAGCGGCATGTTGGTCCTCCTGGCCACCGCCGGCGCCGTGCCCATCGGCCTGCTCGCCGCCATCTTCCTGGCGGAATACCGCAAGCATTTCCTGGTGCCCATCGTCCGCTTCGTCGGCGAACTGCTCGGCGGCGTGCCGTCGATCATCGTTGGCATCCTGGGCTACTCGCTCATCGTGCTGCCGATGGGCCATTTCTCCGGCTGGGCCGGCGCCTTCGCGCTGGGCGTCATCATGGTCCCCATCGTCATGCGCTCCGCCGAGGAATCGCTGCGCCTGGTGCCGCAGGGGCTGCGCAACGCCAGCTACGCGCTGGGCGGCGCCTACTGGCAGACCGTGCTGCGCGTCACGCTGCCGGCCGCGCTGGCTCCGATCATTACGGGCATCTTGCTCGCCATGGCGCGCATCGCCGGCGAGACGGCGCCGCTGCTCTTGACGGCCAGCAACAGCAATTTTTGGACGACGTCGCCCAACAAGCCGACGCCCTATCTCACGTATTACATTTACAACGGGGCGTTGAGTTCCTCGCCGGACGAAGTTCGCCTCGCCTGGGCCGGCGCCTTCGTCCTCCTGATGCTCGTCATGCTCATCAACATCGGCGTCCGCCTGCTGGCCGGCAAACGCGCCGTCTCGGCGACGCGCGCCGATTGACCCCTGGCCCCGGACCCATCGCGTGGCACGCTCGCGCACCTTCTGGCGCCTGTTCAACGCCTTCGGGCTGCTGCTGCTGGCGGCCGTGGCGCTGCTCGGTTGGCTCATCGACCGGCGCGTCGAGCGCGATCAAATCGAACAAATGCAGCAAACGCTGCGGACCCGAGCGGCGTTGGTCGAGGAGGCGCTGCGCGACTGCCCCGCCGACCAGCTGCCGGCGCGCGTCGCCGCCCTGCGCGAGAAAGCGGACGCCCGCATCACGCTGCTCGACGCGGACGGCCACGTTCTCGCCGACTCCGACCAAGACCTCGACGCGCTCGACAACCACGCCGACCGGCCCGAACTGGCGGAAGCGCGCGACAAGGGCGTCGGTACCTCCACCCGTTACAGCCGCAGTTATGGCGAGCTGATGATGTACGCGGCGCGGCGCGGCGACAGTCCCGCGCTGGCCTTCGTCCGCGTGTCGCGCTCGCTCGACGGCATTCAAGCGCAGATGACGGACCTCCGCCGCCTCATCTGGGGCGTGGCCGCCGGCACGACGCTCGCCGCCGCCGGCCTGGCCTTCTGGCTGGCGCGCCAGCTGGCGGCGCCCATGCAGGAATTGACGGCCGGCGCCGAACGGATCGCGGCCGGCGAGTATGGCCACAAAGTCTACGCCGGCGGCAAGGACGAGGTCGCCACCCTGGCCCGCGCCTTCAACGCCATGAGCGAACGCCTCGCCGCCCAGTTCACGCAGGTCGAGGAAGATCGCCAGCAACTGCGCGCCGTCCTCAGCGGCATGGTCGAGGGCGTCGTCGCCATCGACGCCAACCAGAGCATCCTTTTCGCCAACGACCGCGCCGGCCAGCTGCTCGAATTCCCCACGCCCGCCGCGGTCGGCCGCAAGCTCTGGGAAGTCGTCCGTCAGCTGGCCATTCAGGAAGTCGTCCATCGCGCCCTCGCCGGCACCGGCACCCTCCACGAGGAACTCGACTGGAACGGCGCCGCCTGCAAGAGCCTCATCGTCCACGTCGCGCCGCTGCCCGGTTCGCCGGCGCGCGGCGCCGTCCTGGTGCTGCACGACACCAGCGAGTTGCGCCGCCTCGAGCGCGTCCGCCAGGAATTCGTCGCCAACGTCTCGCACGAACTCAAGACGCCGTTGACCATCATCAAGGCGTGCGTCGAAACGCTCATCGACGGCGCCGTGGACGATCCCGAGAATCGCGGCGCCTTCCTCGAACAAATCGACGAGCAGGCCAATCG
>JBBSES010000496.1:0-3883 GCA_038239465.1 Gemmatales bacterium | reverse complement strand
TACCACGTCGGGCTTACGCCTCGACGCTCGCCGGGCCAGGAATGACGGGAAACGAGCATCTCGCTTAAGCCCGCTTAAGCCCGATTAAGCCACGTCATATTATCAACCCCAGCACCTCGCGCATCGCCATCGCCGCTCGTTCGACCTCGCGTTTGTCGTCGCGCGGACGCACCCGGGCCTTAAAAAATTCCGGTGCATCCGCGCGAGCACGCTTGACGCACCCTACGGAACTCAACTCATCAGATTGAGCACCTCGCGCATGGCTGTGGCAGCCTCTTCGAGTCCTTCTTTGTGGTGAACCCAGAGTGGCAAGATCGGCACCTCCGAGGCGTCCCTCATCGCCAAGTGGCATTTGTAGATAGGATCGCCTTCGCTGTCCTTGCCCTCGATGACGCGCACGGCCGCGATGTCGTCGAACGAGTAATGCTCCACTTCGTTCGTTATCAAGCTCCGCCGATGGATGCGCAATTGGCGGCGCCGCGAATCGAACTCCGACACGGTATACCGGGACGTGATGATGATCCACAGGCCGGCGACCATGCTTCCCAACCCGGCCAACGCCGCGATCGCCTTGCCGCCACGCATTCCCCCCTCGTCGAAGGGCACGACCCCCACGCCGCCCGCCAACAATAAAAGGCCGGGCACGAGGAAGATGGCGCCCAGCAGCCAAAAGCAACCGGGCGAATCGCGGAGGATCAACGTGTCGGCGGCGCGGCGGATTTGCATGGTCGAACCAACGGATAAAGGCGAAAAATGGACGGTAGGGTTAGTCGTACCGTCGCCGATCCGCGGACGCGCTACGTCATTTCGCCCGCGATCCACGAAGTGTGCCGAGGCGATCCCTGGCCGCTTGCGACTCTTCCCTCATGGCCGGCGTCGGTCCCATATCGGCGAGGGTTTCCAGGGCCGCGTGAGCGTCGGCCGTGCCCATGCGTTCCAGCGCCTCCAGCGCCCGGACCACACGGAGGCGCCGCGGCGTCATGGCTCCGGGCGGGAACTTACTTAGAAGCGTTTCGATGCGCCGATGCAAATCCAACGCGGGTTTGCCGCGCAGAGCTTCGTGCAGCGCCGGTTCGGCGTCTTCGCCCCGTTTTTCCAGGTCCAGGGTCGCTTGCCGGCGCGTGGCGAAATTATCGCTCGCCAGCCGCGCGATACACTGCTGGTCGCGTTTGAAGTCGGGGTCCACGGGCAACAGCCGGTCTTTCAAAAAAGGGATCGCTTCGCGCGGTCGGGCGGCTAGCTGGCCGATGGCGCGATACGCCTCGGCAGCGTCGTCGTCGAGGCCAAGAGGCGGGAACTCCTACTTCAACGGCCGCGCGTCCGCCGTCTTGGGATCGACCCGCAGCACGAACACGTTCGAGTTCGTATCGACGGCCCAAAAGCGCTTGCGCGCCGCGTCGTAGTTCATGCCGAGCGACACGTTGCGGCCCGCTTTGCCGCTGGGGTCGTCGCCGGTCAGCTTGAACGATATCCAGGCATTGGCGGCGCAATCGTAGGCGGCCGTGCGGCGTATACCATCATCGCTGGGCGGCAGCGTGCCGCCGACCAACATGAGATCGTGTTCCGCGTCGTAACGCAGCTGGCACAGGTAGGTTATCGCGCCGGCCGCTTCCATCCCCTGGGGTGAGAGCGTGGAGACCGTCATCGTCTTCAGATCGACGGCCTGTACCTGGCCATCGAACGTTGTCTTGTCGCCGTAGGTCTTGCGGAAGAACAACAAGCGATCGCGCTTGGCGTCGTGGACCACGGTGGAGTTATCAACCACCGAGCCGGGGAGCTTGTCGCCCTTGAGGGCAAGCGGCAGCCATTCGCGCTTGTCGGCGTCGAAGCGGAACAGGTCGCCGTTTTGCGTCCAGCAGACCAGGCCGCGTGGCGTCGGCGTCGTGGTCAGCGTGTAGAAGCAGCTGCCATAAGCCATTGGCTTGGGCTTGGCCAAACGGCCCGTCCAATCGCCGACCTCGGGGTCGTAAATATAGCTGTGGCTCATATGTCCGCTGAATAACATCTTCTTGAAGACGGGATCGTAGCCATAGTTTTGATATGTGTGCCCCGTCACCCACGGACGCCTATTGAAATTGAAGCCCTCGGGGAAATCGGTGTTGCTGTACAGTTGGCCCAAGGGGAACTCCACGGGGAAGGGCAACTCCCAGCGATTGGTGGCGAGGTGAAAGTGCGGCACGTCGCTGCCGCCGTGGGCCGAATGACCGCCGCTGAAACGCAGGATCAAATCGCGGTCGGTATCGAGGACGGCCGTGCCCCAATCGCGGTTGAGACGCGGCAAGCGCGGCGGCTTGGTCGAGACCCAGGTGTTGGCCGGCATCTCCTGCAATTGCTTTTGAAAGGCCGCCGCGTCCGGCTTCGGCGCTTGCAGGAAGTAATCGGGATCGAAGGGGCCGGTGCGATAGACGCGCTGATTGGGTTCGACGCCGTCGGCTGGTCCTGTCCAGGTGTTGGCCGCCACATCGTAGGTCCAGTCGCCGTCGCCGATCTCGCGGTATTGGGCGGAGACGTAGCCCGTTTCCGAGGTGTAGACGTAGCCGCCCGAGAGCGTGACCTTGCCGTCCGCCGCCTTGAGGACGTGATTGGCGCGCGGCGTCGGCGCCGTCTTGGGCCAGCGCTGTTGCCATTGCTTTCGAACCGGGTCAAAGGTCCAGGTATCGTTCATCAGGTAATCGAGATGATCGCCGCCGAAGAGGACGTAGAGTTTCGCCTTCTCGTCCCAGACGATGGGGCTGAGCGCCCGCGCCGGCGGTTCGGCGTCGAGGGCGTCGGCGGCCATTTCCGCGCGGCGGGCGGCCTCCGTCAGTGTGGCGAAAAGCGCCGCCGAGGTGCCCTTATCGGTTGCCTGCTTCGTCGCGTCCGCGAACCCGACGAGGGAGCGGCCGAGTAGATCGACGGCAACCTCGGCCTGCTGTTTCTCGTAGCCCTTGAGCGAGGGTAGCGCCGTCTTCAAGTCCTTGTCGATCAACGCGCGAAATCTTTCCGCGACCTTGTCAAACGCGGGAGCCACGTCGGCGCGGAGGGCTTTCGCCTCGGCGTCGGCTTCTTTGCCCGTGAAGTACAAATGCCGTAAGCGCGCCGCTACCGCCCTCACATCCTGAGCCAACTCACGCGCTCGATCGTGCAATTTCTGGAGAACGTTCTTCGCGCGCAACTCCTCGTGAATCGCCTGCCAGGCGCCATCGACCTTGATCTGCGTATGCGGTTGGCCGTCGTCCGCCTTCTGGTCTTGCCCACCAAAGGACAAGCCGCCGCCGTCGGGACCGTCGCAGCCGGAACCCCAGATGACCTGCTCCTTGAGCTTGACCGACGGCAAGCGAATGGCTTTCTGCTGCGCCGGCAGCGAACCGGCGGCCAGGAGCCAAACGAACGATAGCAGCAGTGATATCCGAAAACGCATAGCGGACCTCCTGTGTGGAAAGCATCGACTATAAGGAGGCACCCGCCGCGCTGGCCAGCGTTTCGCGGCAATCACACATGCCTTGTGAATGGGGAAAGGGAACCGTATTCTCCCCTCCCCTATTGCCAACTGCGCGGACAATAGAACATATAGAACATTATGTATTTACCCCGGAGGAGTTGGATCACATAGTCCAGGGTTGCCGCGAAGCGGCTACCCTGGGTATCGATACACCCCAGCGACCAACGCTGAAAGCATTGTGTAGGCCTTGGTTCGAGGGCTATCCGAGACCATTGCGGGGCGTTATGCAACCCCTTCGGGGTAGGGGGTGGGTGACGCCGTGACCCAGGGGTGCCGCTGCGCGGCACCCCTGGGTTATGTGATCTAACCCCTTCGGGGTAAATACAGAATGTCTCATTATCCGTGCAGCTGGCAATAAACGGGAGGGGAGCCAGAAGGAGGATGTGTCGCTAGCCGCGCAGT
>JBBSES010000495.1:0-3891 GCA_038239465.1 Gemmatales bacterium | reverse complement strand
CTTGGTTACCGGGGTGCCACCACGCAAACACTTAAAATTAAAGGATTTATGGATGCCAGCTAGTGGCAATATCGCGGTTTTTCCAGCTGTCCGTACGAAATCGTCATGAAAACAGGCACCTGGACACGGTAACCACGTACGTTATATCCCATAGCCCAGGGTTGCCGCGTAGCGGCTACCCTGGGTCACGGCGTCCCCACCACCCACCTACCCCGAAGGCGTTGCGTGATGGTCCGAGCAGTCTCCAATGGTACCGCGAACCGTGGCCTATGCAACGCTTTCCGCGTTGGTCGCTGGGTGGTCTCGCTACCCAGGGTAGCCGCTGCGCGGCAACCCTGAGCTATGGGATATAACCCCTTCGGGGTAAATACTTAGTGCTCTATATCTTTCATTGGCCGCGCAGTTGGCGCTGACGTTATCGCTGCGTTGCCCCCTGCAGCTTATGATCCGCCGTCGTCTGCTTCACCATGACGATGTACGTGGCCACGAGCAGCACCGCGATGGCCAGACCGACGAGCAGCGCGATGGCGACGGCGCCGCCATTCGGCTCGTCCGGTCGATAGGTCAGGTGCAGGGTAAAGAGGCCGGCCGACGCTCCCCCAGCCACGCTGATGAGCAAGTGCATGATGAAAAAGATGCCCAACGGATTGATGCGCGTCACTCGACCGACCGGCAGGCCGAGCAGGACGTTCATCTTGGCCACCTCGTAGATGAGGCCGACGCGCGTGCGAATAAGCAAAAAGCCGACGAAACCCGCGAGGATGGTCAGCGTCAGGAAGGTGGCGGGCAAGCACCAGCGCTGGATGGTGGCCAGCGGGATCATCAGGGCAGCGTCGGTCTTGGCGTTGAGCAGCGTGCTGGAGGCCGTCCACAAGAGCGATGCCACGGCCAGGAAGATGCCGACCGCTCGATTGCGATCCGTGATTAGGTCGTGAATCGTGCGGCTACAGTGCAAGTAGCGCATGCCCGGCGTCACGGCGCTGGCGGTCGCCGGGTGCATTCCGGCCGCCTCTTCTTCGCCGATCATCTCGATGTCGTCGAGGCGTTTGTCGATCCCCTCAGCGAGAGCGGCGTTGTCGAGCAGGCCGTCCGAGTGGGTTGGGCCAGGCGGCAGCTTGGACGCGATATCGGCGGCATTGCCGGGCGCTGCGGACATAGAGGCGCACTCCGAAGGGACCGTCCGACGCGGACGGCGCTGCGCGTGGTTAGCTTCACGGAATAATCTTAATGTAGCGGCCGAATGTCGGAACCGCAAGATAGGCGGAAGAGAGGCATGATGGCTACCGCCCGGCGACCGATAACTTCAAAGTCGGCGGCGGCAACGTGGGATGGTTCTTGCTGGCAAAACCGTGGACGAGGTCGGCCCGGCCACTGCCCAGAGTTTCGCGCACCAGGATGAAGGTGACGAGGCCATTGGTGTCGCGGTTGAGGAAATCGGCCAACGCCGTGCCGCCGATACTCCGCGTGCCGCTCGTGACGCCCTGAGCCACGATAAAGGTGCCTAATTTTACGGTCTTGGACGGGTCGAGCGCCACGCCGCCCGGCAAGTTGGCCGGCGCGTTGACCCAGCGCAGCGTCTTCTCGTCCCAGCCGTCGAGCGTCTCGTCGGTGAGGCCGTAAACCGCGAAGGTGGCGTCGGGCACTTCCGAGGCGAACCCCATGCCGGTCGGCGCCAGCGTAAAGCTGAGTTGGGCGTCGATGGTGTGGTCGCGGCCCACGGATGCCAGGTCGAAACCGACGTAGGCCCTGCGGTTGTAGGCTAAATTTTTGCCATTGGTGGATTTGACCAACAAGAGAACGTCGGACATGTTCTCCGAGGGATAGAGTGGCTGGACGTAAGCGTCCTTGCCTTTGCCGGTCGCGGTCGAGATCTGGACCAGCCGCGTGTTGGCCCTCCGCGGGACGGCGTCGGGGCCTTTCGGGGATTCGGCGAGCGGGTCGAAGTCGTTCGCGTCGGCGGCCCCGAAGCGACGATTGCGGCCCGTGAGCAAGCGTTCTTGTTGCCCCGTCGCGCGATGCTGGACATCGACCACGCCATCGAAGACTTGCACGTCGGCCGTGGCGCCGTCGCGGACGTGGACGCCGAACTCGGTGCCCAGGTCGTTCACCAGCGCCGTCGGCGTATCGACGCGGAAGCCGACGGCGCGCGGCGGCACCTTGGCGACCAGACGGCCGGCGTGGAGGACGCAATGCTGGGCCGATATCAGCTGCAAATCGGCCGGCGCTTCGATCGTCACCTCGGCGCCGTTGCGGAACGTCAGACGCGCGACCCCCTCCGCCAGGCGCAGGCGTCCGGCGCCCAGCGACGCTCCCTCTTCGGTCGGCAGCGAACCACCGTCCCAGCGACAATCCTTGCTCGCGGTCAGCGTGGCCACGGGAGCGACGGCCGCCGACACCGACCAGGCGGTGACGACGAGCAGCAACGCGGCGGCAGCCCCAACCGCCAGGCGACGGAGCCACGGTTTTTTTCTGGGCAGTCGCGCAGCGGCGGGTAGCGGCAAGAGCGTCGGATCGCCGGCCGACCATTGCAGGCTGCCGTGCTGATGCAAAGCCTCGACGTAATAGCGCCGCGCCTCCGGGTCGGCCAACACCAGTGCTTCGAGGCGTTGCCGTTGCGTGTCGGTCAAGCGGTCCTCGACGACCGCCTCGCACAACTCGTGCAATTCCTTACTCACTTTCATGCCCGATTCTCCCGCGCCAGCGTTTGACTGACGCATTCGTGCAGCGCGTGGCGGATGCGGCTCAGCGCCCGGTAGACGGCTTCCACGGTGCGGTCGATTCGCTTCGAAATGGCGTCCACGCCCAGCCCCTCGTTATAGCGCAAGCGCAATAAGTCGCGCTGGCCAGCGGGCAGTTTGCCGATGCAGCCGGCCAAAGCGTGCGACCGCTCTTCCAGAGCATCGCCGGCCGCCGACGCTTCCGCGGCGACGGCTTCGAGGAAGGCGTCGCTGAACTGCAGCCGGTCGCGCTGCTTTCGTTTGCGCCAGGCCAATACCTGATGAAACGCCACCTTGGAGGCCCAGGCGGCGAAGTTCGTCCCCCGTTCGAAATGGCCGAATTCGCGCCACAAGACCAGGTTGGTTTCCTGGATGATCTCCTCGGCGTCGTTCCATTGGGGAACCATGCTTATCACGTACAGGAAGAGCCGGCGCTGATTTTGGCCGAGCAAGCGCACGAAGGCGTCTACTCGTTCCGGCGAACTATCGGCATCGGCGGCAGGGTCCATGCGCTATCTCCTCTTTACACAGTCCACGCAGGCCGTGCTTTGGACAAGAAATCGGCTGGCGAGGCGTTTGGCTCGTCTTTTGCATTGATCTTATGGTAGAGATGTAATCTCCCTTCCAAACCAACGAGCCACATCCCCCGACAGGAGAGAGCGTGTCCTCACTCGCGCCACCCACCGAGCGACAACTGCGGCAAAAGCTGCGCGACCACTTCGGCTTTCGCCGCTTCCGACCCGGCCAGGAGGAGGCCGTGCGTTCCGCCCTGGAAGGCAACGATACCCTGGTCATCATGCCCACGGGTTCGGGCAAGAGCCTCTGCTTCCAGCTGCCCGCGCTCGAACTGAAAGGCACCACCGTCGTCGTCAGTCCGCTGATCGCGTTGATGAAGGATCAGGCCGACCACCTGCGGGCGCGCGGCATCGAGGTCGCGGTCATCAACAGCACCCTATCGTCGGCCGAACGGCAGGAAGCGAAGACGGCCATCGCCGAAGGGAAGAAGGAGTTCGTCTACACGACCCCGGAGCAGATGGCCAACCCCGAATTCCGCGCCCTGTTTACGCGGCGGACCATCGGCCTCTTCGTCGTGGACGAGGCCCACTGCGTCAGTCAGTGGGGGCACGATTTCCGGCCCGATTACCTGCGCCTCGGTGAAGCCGTGGACGAACTT
>JBBSES010000494.1:0-3900 GCA_038239465.1 Gemmatales bacterium | reverse complement strand
GCTGAATCAATGGAATGCGTTGACGCGCTACACGACGGACGGCGACTTGCACATCGACAACAACGACAGCGAGCGGACGCTGAAGCTGGTGGGCATTGGCCGCAAGAATTGGCTGTTCGTGGGCAGCGACGCGGGCGGGCAAACGGCGGCGCTGTTCACGTTCACGGCGACGTGCAAGCATCAAGGCATCGACACGTATGCATATCTGCATGACATATTTCGCCGGCTGCCGACGCGGCCGGCGGAGCGGTTGGAGGAATTGCTGCCGCACCGCTGGCAGGCGGCGCGGCGGGCCGAAGCCTCGACGACGAGCGCGTCGGCGACGGGACCGTAAGCCGCCGATCGCCACCCCGCCGCCGCCCTCCACGGCCTTGGACACCCTGGGGCCGTTTTTTCGTCGGCCGGGTGCCCGGTTGTACGCTGCCCTCGGCGGGGTGTGATCGGCCGGACGAGAAGCCAGACGCGGCACCTCGACCGCTGGGACGCCGAACGTTCATCCGCCTGCCTTGCCAGGTGGTGCGGACGGGCCGATTCCTGGCGGATCGCTTGCTGTCGAATAGCCCGCAGCTGGCGATCTTCTTCCGGTTGTTGGACCGTCTGCGCTGCTGAGGCGTGACGTCCCTGAAGTCGGCACCGAGATCCAGGAGGCATTCCCCCCGTCTGGAATGCAACCGTATCTGTTTGAGGTTCTTAAGTTCATGGGGATTATTTTCTCCCAACGCTCTAACCGATTCGAAACGTCTTGGTGCCGTTGCTGAACAGAGTGGCGCCGGCGTATGGCAGGCCGTCGAAGTCGATGCCATCGACGTACAGATTGCGGTCGGTCGCCGGCGTGCCCGCCCACTTGTCGTTGAGGAACGTGACGGCGACCGTGTGCGGTCCCACGGGATAGAGTCCGGGCAGGATCACGGTCTCCGATAATGCTTGGCCGTGCGCGGCCGTCGCCGTGAGCGTGCCGCCGACTTGCACGCCGTCCACCGCGATCGTGTACAGCGCGTGGCCCAGATAGGCGTCTTCCGAGATGCGAATCGCGATGGGACTGGTGGCCTGCGCGGCGCCCGGCCCGAAGAAAAGGCCGCTGAGGACGGCGTTGCTGTTGGGCAACAGGTTCGTCACCACGAACTTCACATGCCCGGTAATGTTCCACACGATATCCAGGCCGCCGCCAAAATTGGACACGGTTTGGCTGTCGAGGACTTTCCCCGTCCCGGCGTCGAGAACGTCAATCCGCTCCTGGCGGGGGCCGTTCCAACCATCCCAATCCAGGGCGTCGAGCGTGACCTGATGCGATTGGCCGTCCGTGATATTGACGTCGATGGTGAAGTTGGTGGACGAATACCAGCAGGCCGCCAGCCGGTTGCTCATGCCCGGCTGCCGCAAAGCCCGAGTATCGGTGGTCGATTGATTCCAGACGTAGTTGCTAGCGCCCGCGACGGAAACGGTGGCGTAGCCGGGTAGGCTGCTGTCGCCCTGGCTCAGCACGTAACCGTCGGCGCCGTAGGCGTACTGCCACGATCCTTGCGTGGTGCCGTCGGTCTTCACGAACGCGACCGTGGCCGTGACCACGGTCCAGGTAGACGCCGCGGGCGAGGCATCCACGTTGCCGGCCGGGTCGATGGCGCGTACTTGCAAAGTATGCGCGCCGGCGCCAAGGCCCGTATAGGTCGTCGGACTGATACCGGCGGTCCAGGCGCCGCCGTCGAGCTTGACCTCGAAGGTCAAGCTGCCCGGAAGCGCGATGTTATCGGTGCCCGCGAAAACGAACGTGGCGGAGGTGCTATTCGTGACGTCCGATGGCGTCGCGGTGAAAGAGGTGTCGGGCGCCGTCGTATCGACGGTCCAGGCAAAGGCGGCCGGCGAGGCGTCTATGTTTCCGGCTTGATCGACGGCGCGAACGGCGAACGTATGGTGGCCGTCGCCGAGACCCGCCAACGTCAGCGGGCCGGTTGCGGCAGTCCAGGCGCCGCCGTCCAGGCTGGATTGGAAGGTCAAGCTGCCCGGCGCCGTGACGGCATCGCTGCCCGTAAAGGCGAAAGTGGCCGACGCGCTGCCACTGAGAACGGCAGGGGTGGAGGAGAGTGTCGTGTCGGGCGGCGTCTTGTCGATGAGGTAGCTTTGGCCCACGCTGAAGCTGCCATTCCCGACGCCGGTGCCGCCCAGGCGAGCGGCCCCGACGGAGGTGCGGATGGTATCGTTGTCAATCAGGTTCAGGACCAAGGTGCCATCGCCGCTGCCGGTGTTCACGGTCACGGTGTAGACGCTGCCGCTACCCGCGACGCCGGTGATGGCCGCGCCCGTCAAGCCGGTGGCGGCCAGGGCGAAGTCGCCGGCATCGACGCCGCTGACGCTGTCGCTGAAGCTCACGCTGAAAGTCACGCTGCCGGCGTTGGTCGGGCTGGCCGCGGAGCGGACGATAGAGGTCACGGTCGGCACCGTGAATTGGATGGCATGGCCGCTCTGCACGAAGGAATTGGTGCGGCTGTTGTATGACGCCAGCAGGCGGTTGGCGCCTTGCGTGTTGGCGTCCTTGATGCCGACGGTGGCGCCGGAGCCGTTGGCGTAGCTATCGCCCGTGGCCAGGTCCACGTAGTTGAGCGTGATGGCGCCAGCAGTGCCGCCGGTGTTCAACTGCAGAATGGCCTGGAAGGTCATGCCGTTGCCGCTGGTGCTGCCGTAGGCGTACACCTGATTCCACTCGATGACCAGGCGGTCGATAGTGCCGTCGCCGTTGGTGTCCTCGAAGCGGCGGACGACGCTGGGGCTGGCGGCGCCGTTGATCAAGTCGTCCCAGAGAACGGCGATGGCGCGCTGCGCCGGACCGGAGGTCAAGTCGCTGTTGCTGTACGAGGTGCTGGATGAGCCGAACGTGATCAGGCCATTGGAACTGACGAAGAGCTGATTGTTGCCCGTGTAGCTGGCGCCATAGAAGCTAAACGTGTTGCCGCCGAGGTCGATGGCTGCGGCGGAATCGTCGCCGGAAGCGAGGACGGTTGCCGTGCCGGTCTTGCCGACGATCTCCAGGTTTTCGATGGGCACCTCTGAGGCGCTGTAGCCGAAGCCGTCCGGGCCGGCCAGACGGCTACCTTCCATCGGCTTCACTGGCCGAAACTCCTACTTCTGGTCTAAAATTGCGTCCAACAGCCAGCACCCCTTAAAATGAGGGCGCTCGGAATGGCAGTGGGCCAATAGGTATTCCTCACGACAACCAGCTTCCATTAAGGCCTCCGCTAGCAGTGGCATTTGCACGAAATCCTTGCTATCGTAAATGGAACGGGCTAAGTCCGGAACATATCCCTCGTTCCATTCGATCCAGGCAGGCTTCAACAATGGGAACCGACCAGGATCGCCAAATAAGTCTCTACGAACCGCGGCGTGCTCTTGCTCCTCGCTTGGGCCGACAGCGGCACGTAGCGCTTCAAACGTCTGCCAGGCGGCCTCGGTCACGTTGACGGAAGCGACCCAGGACGCTGCCCGAGCAGCGGCCTCGGCGTTCCCATGCTCTTGAACTATTCCCGCTCGAAACAATTCCCAGAAAACATCTTCCGCCAGGTGCCAGGCCTTTGCCAAGTCCTCGGCGCTAGCGTGACCGTCGGCGAACCATTCTGCCATGTCCACAGCCCCGCGACTCCGCTCATCGCTTATCAAGTGCCAAACCTGTCGGCAACATGCGCACGCGAAAAGTCGCAGCTTGCGATCCGTGGTTAAACTCAACGTGTCGTCGAGAGTCTGCTGCCGCTCAATGTTTCCTCGTTCGTTCGTTCCTCGCACGCCGCTGTCCCGTTCTTGGGCTTTCGAAGTTTCCATAATTGACGCTCTAACGATATTGCTAGTCACTATACCCACCTACTCCGATTAGACGCCGAGACGGGTGCGCATTCTAACATACCGATGATTAGCCTC
>JBBSES010000493.1:0-3912 GCA_038239465.1 Gemmatales bacterium | reverse complement strand
GCCAGGCAGCGGCCGCGGCGCGTTAACTTTACCGTCGTACCGTCGTCGCGCAGCAATCCTTGCTCGACGTGCGCGGCCAACGCCCCGCCAAGCAGAGCGTTGAGGCCGAATCCCGTTTGCTCCCAGAAAGCCGTGCGCTCGATGCCGTCGGCGCGGCGAATCTGGATCGCCACGGTTTCCCGCGCTCGCTCTTCGGGGGTGAGCGTTTCCGTCTGGAACGTGGCCGGCTCGCCCGATAGCGCGCGTTTCATGTAGGCGTGCAGGTCGCGCGTGTTTAGTTCACGGCGGCCATCGACGTAACGCGCCGCGCCAACGCCGAAGCCATGATACGCATGATTGGCCCAATAGGTCTCGTTGTGCCGGCAACGGCGTCCGGGCCGCGCGAAGTTCGATATCTCGTACTGCTCGTATTCCGCGGCCTCTACTACATTCATCGCGTGGGTATAGAGCGCCAGTTCGCCGTCCTCGTCCAGCGGCGTCACTTCGCCGCGTTTTCGTTGTTTCCAAAGGCGCGTGCCCTTCTCGTAGGTCAGGCCATACGTGGAGACGTGATCGGGCCGCAGCGCGAGTGCTTGCCGCAAATCGCCGTCCCATTCCGCGAGGGTTTGTCCGGGGACGCCGAAGATCAGGTCGAGCGAGAATGGCCCGATGCCGCGGCGGACGCATTGCACGGCGCGCGGGATATCGTCGGGAGCATGACGCCGCTCCAGGATTCGCAATAAATGCGGCTGGAACGATTGCACGCCGATGCTGACGCGCGTGACGCCATGCCGGGCCAGGAGAGATACGCGGTCGTCGTCGAGGCTGTCCGGCGTCGATTCGACGGAGAACTCGCCGCCCGCTATCAGAGGCAGCCAGCGCGCGATTTCACCGAACAAGCGGTCGAGTTGGCGAACATTGGGGTAAGTGGGCGTGCCGCCGCCGACGAAAAGAGTACGCACCGGGCAAGGCGCGCCGAGGGTCGATAGCTCGGCGGCCAAGGCTTCGATATAGAGATCGATGTGATGGTCTTGCCCGGCGGCGACCGCGAAATCGCAGTAGCCGCAGTGGTGGGCGCAAAAGGGCACATGGACGTAAGCGGCGGTCGGATGCAGCCAGGGAGGAGCCATTGTATCGATTATGATACGGCCACTCCTCTTTCACCGTCCACCATTCACCACTACGTATGCACCGCGTCGAACAGCACGAACGCCACCGGGCCGAAGCCCAGCACCGGCAGCCAGGCGGCGAGCGCCGGCGAGAGGTTGTCGTGGTCGCCCAAGTATTTGCAGCTGAATTGGGCCGCGAAGAAGACGGCGCACATAATGAGACACAAGCCAGCGCTGATGAAGACGTTGCGATTCTGATCGCGCAGGATGACCGACAAGCCGAGGAACACGAGCAGAATGCCCATGATCGGCCGCGTCAGGCGCATATGGAACAACACCGCCATTTCCGAGAAGCGCAGCGATTCCGGCTTGTTCATCTCCTCGTAGATGCGAGCCGTCGAGGCGACGATGAACCAGTTGCGGCCGCGCGACATCGTCTCGAAGTCCATTTCCGGCACGCGCAGGAAGTATTTGCCGGAGTCGATGTTTTCGAGGATGCCGGGGTTGTTCCAGGTCTCGATGGTCGGCGGCTGCGTGTTGGTCAAGAGCCAGCCATTGGAGTATTTGCCGTCGCCCGGCGGCACCCAGAGCGCCTCCTGAGCGCGCAGGTGGACCATGCCGCCGGCGACGCTCTCGGGGATGGTGCAGCAAAAGAACTTGACGGTCTTCGCCTTCCGCGAGGCGGTGTACCCTTCGACGTGAATGCCGGTCGCGCCGTAGCACCAGGGACCGACCACGTCGTGTTCGCCCTTGGGATCGTCCTTGTCGGTGAAGAGGGCGACGCCGATGCGCGGAATCAACAATTCTTGATTTGCGATGCTCAGCGTCAAGACGGCGCAGGCGCTGAAGAGGACGGGGCGCACGACGCGCCGCGTCGAGACCCCGGCCGACAGCAGGGGGATGAGTTCGTTATTGCGCTGCATCCAGGCCACGGTGAACATGGCCGCCAGCAGGGCGATGGCCTCGCTGAGCCGGTCGAAGATCTGCGTGACCTTCATGCCGTAATAGGTGCCGATGTGGACCAACGCCCCCATCAAGCCGTTTTGCGTCTGCGCGAAGTCCTCGATGTTCGTGAACAGGTCCACGACGATATAGAGGCTGAGGAGGCTCACCAGGCAAATGAAATACGATTTGATATAGGCGAGGATCATCTGGCGGTCGAGCAGCTTCATGGCGCCTCCTGCCGAGAGGAGAGGGGAAGCGGAGGAGCGCTAACGTCGTCGCGCTTGGGGGCGAGGGCCTTTTCGTCGATGTCTTTAAAGCGTTGGCCCGGCCGGTAGCCAAGGATGTATTGCGCGATATAGTCGTTGGCCGCGCTGGCGGCGGTGTCGCCGAAGCCGTTGTCGCGCAGGTCTTGCATGGCGTCCGACGCGCTCCAGCCCTGGTATTCCATGTGATACAGGGCGACGAGACAGCCCGAACGGTGCAGGCCCGCCTTGCAGTGGATCAAGACGGGGTAACTCTCTGGATTGTCCATGATTTCGAGAAAACGCTCGATCGCGGCCGGCCGTTCGCGCGGCACGCGATGCCGCGGCAGCAGGTCGGGCGCCAGATGGACGTAGCGCGCCCCCAAGAACAGGCACAAATCGCGCTCGGGAACCACCTGACGATCGAAGTAGCCGAAGGGCAAGTCGGGGTCGGGGTATTCGTCCTGGGCGTTGATGATGGTCCGGATGCCGAAGCGCAGGATGGCCTCCTCGAAGCCGGCAGCGGTGAGTTGGCCCGAGCGATAGACGCGGCCCGGATCCACTTCGCGCAAACGCTTGGCGTGGGCGTATTCAACGCGATAGTAAACCAGGGGAACGGCGCTAAGGAGGACGGCGATCCCCAGGCCCAAGGTCCAGCGCATCCACGTCGCCATGCTGCCCATTCTCCCTTCCTTGCCGAGGCGCCCGCGACGAGGACCGTTCGCGCGCGGCGGGATTGTGTCAACTTCGCCGCCCTTTCGCAAGGCGAGTCGCGGAGACCGGCCGCGCATCGTCTTGGCTTCCCCGCCGCCCTATAATCCCCTCAGCGGGAATTCCGCGACGATGGCCCCGGAGGTAATCATGTCGAGTTCCCCCGCCGTGCCGCGCGTGCTGATCGCCGACGACGACCCGCAAGGGCTGGAGTTACTGGAAACCTACCTCAGCGATAGCGGCTACGAGACGCGCACCGCCACCGACGGCGAACAGACACTGAAGCAGATTCAGGAGTGGAAGCCGGACGTCGTCCTGCTCGACGTGATGATGCCCAAGATCAGCGGCTTCCAGGTCTGCAAGCGCATCCGCGCCGACGCCGCTAGCCGAGGCATGGGCGTACTGATGATTACCGCGCTGGATCAGCCGAGCGACGTGGACCGCGCCCTCGATGCCGGGACCGATGACTTCTTGACCAAGCCGATCAACAAGACGGAGTTGCTGCGGCGCGTGCGCGCCATGCTCGAAAGCTGTCGCCAGCCGCGCGACCTGGACCGGGCGTTGGCCTATATCGAGGCGCTGCAGCGCGACACGAAATGACACTTCCGCGCGTCGTTTTGCAACCGCGGCGGGCCAAGCCGTTTTACGGCCGCCATCCGTGGGTCTATCCCGGCGCCATCGCGGCGGTCGAAGGCGAACCCGCGGACGGCGCCGAGGCCGACCTCGTTTCGCACGCCGGCCATTTCGTGGCGCGCGGCCTGTACAACAGCCGCAGTAAACTTCGCATGCGCCTTTACAGCTGGGTCGCGGACACGCCGCTCGACGCCGCCTTCTTCCGCGACCGCCTGGAAAGCGCCCTGAGATTGCGCCGCGACATCCTCGGTCTCGATGGACCAGGCAGCGCCTGTCGTCTGGTCTTCAGCGAG
>JBBSES010000492.1:0-3927 GCA_038239465.1 Gemmatales bacterium | reverse complement strand
GCGATGGACAGTTCAAACCGTCAGCATGGGCGTGGAAAGTCTCGACCGCATGGAGCGCGCGGTAGCAAAGGTACGCGAGCGGCTGTTGCGAGCGACGGCAGCCTTGAACCGGGCGGGAATTCCCTATGCGGTCGTAGGCGGCAATGGGGTCGCGTCCTGGGTGGCGACGGTGGACGAGGGAGCGGTTCGGAACACGCCCAACGTGGAACTGCTGGTACGCCGCGATGATCTGCCCGCTATTGCCGCGACCCTGGAAGGGGTTGGTTTCGTCCGCGATGAATTACGCAATATCGTCATGTTCCGCGACGGCGTCGAGGGCAAGCCGAGACAGGCCATCGATCGCATTTTCTCCGGCGAAAAGCTGCGCGCCGATCATTTGTTGCCAGCGCCACCGATTGAGACGGTTAACGATCCGGCCGACGCCGCGTGCTTCTCCTCCAATCGCTGGTAAGAATGATGCTGACGGCCGACCGCGCCGAAGACGGCATGCACTCGCGCGATCTGATCGCCGTTGAGCTTATCGATACATTGTGGTTGGCAAAGTCGCCGCCGATATTGGCGAATCGCTTAAAGCATATCTTGATACGCCCGACGGCTAATCGGAACCTGACGACGATGGAGAATCCTATCGTGCCCTTCATTGCTCAGACCGAGGCTCCGCCTCTCCGAGAGGACGCGGCCGGCGCGGTACGTGTCGGCAACTCGCGCGTCTTGCTGGAGCTTGTAGTCAGGGCTTTCCAGGATGGCGCGACGCCCGAGACAATCCTGCAGCGCTATTCGACGCTCAAATTGTCGGATGTCTACGCCGTTATCGCTTATTATTTGCGCCATCGGACGGAGATTGAGGAATATTTGGCGCGACGTGAAACGCTGGCCGCGGAAGTGCGTCAACGAGTCGAGAGCCAGCATGGAGATTTGAGCGAGATCCGCGGCCGCCTGCAGACCCAGCGGCAATCGCGAGGGTGACGCATTTTGCGGCTGCTGGCCGACGAAAACTTCAACAATGACATCGTGCGCGGTTTGCTGTTCCGCCATCCGGCACTCTCCATCGTCCGCGCTCAGGACGTTGGCCTTACCGGCGCTGAAGGTTCCGACTTGCTGGCATGGGCCGCCCAGAACGACCGAATCGTGCTAACCCACGATCGCGCGACCATGACCGATTACGCCTACACGCGGGTGGCAGCGGGTGAGATCATGGCGGGTGTGTTCATCCTTAACGACCGCTTTCCCGTGGGCCAAGCCGTCGAAGAGATTCTCCTGATGGACGCTTGTACCGAGCAAACGGAATGGGCCGGCCGAGCCGTTCATGTGCCTCTTTAGCCGGCAATCACTGACCACTGACCACTGACCAATCATGAAAATCCCCCTCAAATGGCTCGGCGAATACGTCGGCATGAATTTGACCGCGGCCCAGCTGGTCGAGCGCCTGACGCTCGCCGGCCTTGAAGTCGGCGGCATCCGCGTCTTTGGCCTGGCTATCCCCGAGGGGCTGCGCGTCAAGCCGGAGGACGTCGGCCCCGTCTGGGACCGCGACAAGGTCATCGTCGGCAAGGTCATGGAGGTCGAACGCCATCCCAACGCCGACCGATTGACGCTCTGCACCATCGACTACGGCGCCCAGCAGCCGCGCACCGTCGTCACCGGAGCGCCGAACATTCACGTCGGCGACAAGGGGCAGAAGGTCATCCTCGCCCTGGCCGGCGCGGTCCTGTACGACGGCCATGCCGATAAGAAGGTGCTAAAAGAACTGAAACCTGGCGTCATCCGCGGCAAGCCGAGCGACGCCATGGTCTGCTCGGCCTACGAACTGGGCATCTCCGACGAACATGCGGGCATCATCCTGCTGGAGCCGGACGCCCCCGTCGGCAAGCCGTTGGCCGACTACATGGGCGACGTGGTCCTCGAACTCGACGTGCTGCCCAACATGGCCCGCTGCCTGTCGCTCATCGGCGTGGCCCGCGAGGTCGCCGCCCTGACCGGACAGGAGTTGCGCCGCCCCAAAACCGCTAGCGAAATGTATGCCGAGCCAATCGGCGCGCAGGTCAAGGTCGTCATCGACAATCCCAAGCTCTGCCCGCGTTACTCGGCGTCGGTCATTAAAGAGGTCAAGATCGGCTCGTCGCCCGGTTGGATGGCGCGGCGCCTCACGTATGCCGGGATGCGGCCCATCAACAACATCGTCGATATCACGAATTACGTGATGCTCGAATGGGGCCAACCGCTGCACGCCTTCGATCTCGATGTCCTCAAACGCCGCGCCGGCGATCAACCGCCGACCATCGTCGTCCGCTCGGCGAAAGAGGGCGAGACCCTTAAGACGCTCGACGGCGTCGAACGCAAGCTGGCGCCACGGCATCTGGTCATCGCCGACGCGGCCGGCCCCATTGCCCTGGCCGGCGTCATGGGCGGCGCCGAGACTGAAGTGAGCGAGCAGACGACGAACGTGCTATTGGAGTCAGCCAGCTTCGACGCCGTTAGCGTGCGGCTGACGGCGCGCGAGTTCAACGTGCCAAGCGAGGCCAGCGCCCGCTTCAGCCGCGGCGTGCATCCCGAGATCGTCAAGCCGGCCTCCGAGCGCGCCGCCGAGTTGATGCGCCTGCACGCCGCCGGCCGCGTTAGCCGCGGTGTCGTCGAAAGCTACCCCGCCCCTTTGCCCGTGCAGCAAGTGTCGCTCGAATTGGAAGAAATACGGCAGGTACTCGGCATCAAGAAGTTCCCCCAGAGCGAAGCGGTGCGCATCCTTCGCGCTCTGGAGTTCGAGGTCGAGGCCAGCGCTCCCGACTCGCTGCTCGTCAAGGTTCCGCCGCATCGACTCGACATCCAGGCAGGCAGCGCCGACTTGATCGAGGAATTGGCGCGCATCCACGGCTACGACAAGCTGCCGGCGACCTTGCTGGCCGACGAGTTGCCGGAGCAGCACGCCAATCTTCCCCTGCTTTTGGAAGAGCGCGTCCGCGACATCCTGGTGACCGCCGGCCTGCAAGAGGTCATCACTTATTCGCTGACGATGCCCGAGCGCGAGGCGCCGCTCGACCTGGCGGAGACGCCCTACGTTCGCTTAAAGAACCCGATCAGCGCCGAGCGCGTGGCCCTGCGCCATAGCGTGTTGGCCAGCGTTCTCGAAGTGACGGCCGCAAATCTGCGCCACGGCGCCGACGCGCGGCTCTTCGAGATCGGCCAAGTGTATCTTCCGAAGGCCGGCCAAAAATTGCCGGACGAGCCGCGCCGCCTGGCCTTCGTCCTCACCGGCCGCCGCCATCCCGACTTCTGGAAAGCCGTGCCCGCCGACAACGCCCTCGATTTCTTCGACCTGAAGGGCATCGTCGAGACGCTGGCCGCCGACCTGCACTTGCCCGAGGTCACGTATCAGCCATCGAAGGCGTCCTATCTGCACCCCGGCCGTGCCGCAAACCTGGTGATACAAGGTAAGCCGGTCGGCGGCTTCGGCGAACTGCACCCGCGCTTGCCGGGCAAATTCGTCGCCGTGGACGACCTGTTCAAGCCGCTCGTCGGCCACACGCTCCTAGTAGGCGAACTCGATCTGGAAGCGATCCTCGCCGCCGTGCCGGAGCGCTATGCCTATGGTGCCCTATCGCCCTTCCCGCCGGCGCTGCGCGACGTGGCCGTCATCGTGCCACAGGCCACTCCGGCGTATAGCGTCGTCACCGAGATTCGCGCGGCCGGTGCCGACCTGCTGCGCGGCGTGCGGCTCTTTGACCACTATAAGGGCGATAGCATCCCCGCCGGCACCAAGAGCCTCGCTTATGCCCTGACCTACCAAGCCGCTGATCGCACGCTCACCGATAAGGAAGTGGACAAGGCGCACAAGAAGATTGAGGAGCGATTGAAACAGGTGCTCAAGGCACAGATTCGGGGGCAGTGACAACTGGGGACGGCGTCATTGGAAATCGCGCGCGCCCACGAAAG
>JBBSES010000491.1:0-3930 GCA_038239465.1 Gemmatales bacterium | reverse complement strand
ACGGTGCCATTCACTTTTAACCGCGTCAGCGGCAATGCGGTCGGCGTCTCGACGAGAGCGGTCACGTCGGCGAAAGGTTTCGTCGCCCTGGCCGGCCCTTGCAGAGAAGCCACCACTGGCGGCCGACGGTAGGCCAGCGCCACCTTGGCCGTGGCCGTTCGGCGCCAGTCGTTGCTCAAGCGCACCTGCACCGTGTTGTCACCCGCGCGCAAATCGGCGGTCGCTTTGAATGTCTCGGCATCGGCGGCGATCGGAATCGGCTTGCCCTGCTCCTGGTCGTTGACGATGAGCTGCGCGACGCAGGCATGGCGCCCCTCGGGCCAGACGAGTCGGCCCTGCACCGTCACCCTTGCTTCGTCGCGGCCGCGCGTCAACACCTGCCCTTCCACGGGCGACGTGAGCCGCAGTTCTGGCAAGCGCGGTTGGTATTGCAGGAGGAGCGTGCGCTCGGCGTCATCGCTGCCTTCGCTCCGGGCATAGAAGCGGACCTTGAGCGTCTGGCCCGGACGCGAAAGCGTCACCTCCTGATCGAAGGCGACGCGCGTGCCCTTGTCGATGGTCAATGGCGAGCGTTTCTCCTCCTTGGCAATCTCCCCGGTAATCCACGAGGCCGACGCGATCTTCTCCAGGGCCTCGATCTCGCCGACGACGCGGACCTTCGGCACGTCCACCAGCATGGGCTTGTCGAGATGGGCCGCATCGATGGGGAGCGCGGCGCCGTCGGGCAACGGAATGATGCTCGTCAAAGTGATCTGCGGCCGCACCGCTTTGTAGAGGATGTCAAGGGCAATGGTGTCGCTCTCGGCGGCATCGTCGGCGGCGGCGCCCAAGTTGCGCGCCGACAGCCGTATTTGGTTCAGGCCGGGCTGTAAGCGTAGCGCCGTTTCGACGGTCATCTTGTCCTTGATTTCTTGCGGTTTATCGGCAGGCAGGTCCTTACCCTCGTGGCGGTGTTGCCAGACGACGCGGACGGTTTGGCCGGCGCCAGGCAGCACCTCGGCTTGCAGGCGGAGTTCGGGCTTGTCCACGGAGCGCCCCGGCCGGCCGATAAGTTTGAGTGCGGGCCGCGCCGGCTGATAGCGGACGAACACGTCGCGCGCGAAGGCGCGGGCGTCGTCGCCCGCCATCGTCAAGGTGGCGCGGATGCGATGGTCGCCGCGCTGGGCTACTTGACGGGTCAGGTCGGCGCTCCATTCGCCGTCGGCGCCGACCTGGCACTCGCCGCGCTCGTCGCCGACCTGCCAGCGCACGCCTTCCACTTTGCCGGCGGGCAATTCCTGAATGGAAAGGAGCAACGTCGCGCGCGGCTGATCGAGGCGGGCACGGCCGCGCTCGTCGAGGACCGGCGCGGGACCGATCTCCTTCAAATACAGGGCCATCTTCGGCTCGCGCACCTTGACGGGATGGTCCTTTTGCCACGATTCCAGCGCTTGCCCGGTGTTGCCGGTCGCCATTAGGTAGCGGAGGATGTCGGGCTTGTGGTACGTGTCGCGGTACTCGTTGGCGAGAGCGTAAACGACCGGCTTTCGCGGGTCGCCCGTGTTGCGGTGCCAGCCGAGGAGTTGCTCGGCGGCGCGGTCGCTGAAGTCGTAGGGGCCGACCGGACTCCAGCCGATCCACTGGCGGGGTGCCCCCTTTTCGGGGCGCGTGACGAACAGCGTCAGCAGCGGCTTGTCGTCGCCGACCGCCGGGCCGACGACGAGCGCCACGTCGCCGCGCCCGGTGAAGCGAAGCGTGACGGCCGTGCCTGGCTTCACCAAAACGATGCCGTCGGTGAGGTCGCGGACGGCGGGGGTCGGCCGCAGCTTACCCGCGACGACGATGCCTTCCACGGCGTCGCCTTCCTTGACGCCGGCCGCGTCGAGCTTGGTCTTGTTCTCGGGCAATAAGGCGCCGGCATCGATTTCGGCGAGGGTCAGACCGCCGCCCTTTTCCGGCGGCGCGAAGGCCAGGCCGTGCAGTTGGCCCTTTTTGCCCAGCAGACGCGGCAGGTCGGCCAGCGCCCACACGCAGGTCGTTTGGTCGCGCGCCGTCGAGACGAGGAAGCGGCCGTCGCCGCGGAAGGCAAGGGCATCGACGCGGTTAACGTGGCCCGTCAGCTGCCGCAGATGGGAACCCGTGCGGGCATCGTAGAGACGCAGCATCGGTTGGCCGAGTTCGAGCAACGCCACCGCCAGGAGCGGCGTATCGAGCGGCGGCCGCGGCGGCAGGAGGGCAAAGTCGGTGACGAACTGATTCGGCCGCAGCTTGACCGTGCCTACGCGCTTGCCGTCCTGGACGGCGCGCAACTCGTCGCCCAGCATTTGACCCTTTTCGTCGCGCGGCGAGTGCGTCTGCACCTGCCACCCCTCGGCCGCCGGTTGGTCGAGCTTCCATCCCGTCGTGTCGCCGCCCAAACCACGGCGGGCGAAGTCGAAGACGAGGTCGCCATCGTGGGGCGCGAGAGGCGCCGTACCGGGGGCGGCGCGGGCGGTGTCGCCGAGCAAAAGGCCGAGGCTGTCTCCCTTGCGGACGAAGGCCACGGAGCGCACCGGAGCGCCGGCGCCGCGCAGGATTTGCGTTTCCTTGCGGCCGGCGACCAGGTCGGCGACGCGGACGGCGAGGATGCGGTGGTCGGCGTTGCCCGCCACGGCCAGAGACTGGCCATCGGGCGAGACGGCCAACACGGGCACAATGGGCCGGCCGGACCAGAGCGGCAACGCTTCGCCCAGCGGTTTGAAGTCGGCCAGCGTGAAGAGCCGCAACGAGGTGTCGGTCGTCTTATCGCCTGGCGTCTCGACGACGATGGCCATCTTGTCGGGCTTGCCGGCCGGCAGCAGGGCCAAGGCGCGCGGCTTTTGTCCGGCGGGCAAAGCGATTTGGCGGACCACCTCGAGGCCGTCCTTGCCGGCGACGTTCCACAAGCGGAGTTGCCCCTTGCCGTCGGCGAAACTGCCCGTCACCACCTGATTGCGCTCGGGCAGGGCGGCGACGGTGTTGTTGGCGGCGCCGTCGGTGTCGGTGAGCAAGCGGTCGGTTTTCTCGGCAACATCCCAGACGCGAAAAGTGCCGTCTTCCCAGGCGAGGGCGACGCGAATGAGTTCACCTTCGCGCCATAGATTCAATCGCGGCCAGAGGGTGCCGTCGCGGCCGGCCGGGTCGGGCAGCTTGCCGAGGCGGCGCAGTTCTTTGCCGTTGGTCGCGTCCCAGAGGCGGACGGCGCCGGCGTACCCTTTGCCCTGCCACTCGCGGCCGACCGAGGCGAGGGTCGCCGGCTGTCCGGCACGCGCCGGCGCGAACGCCAGCGCCATGACCGGGCCGCGGTGGCCGCGCAATTGCCGCACTTCCCCCGTGCGCGTGTGGAACAACGTGATCGTGCCTTGATCTTCCCACATGGCGTCGGAAAGAAAACGCAAGCTGGGCACCCATAGGCCGGGCTGACGGAAGCCGGCCACGCCACGCGCCACGCCGCGACCGGCGACGGCGAGGTACGCTCCGTCCGGCGAAAACGCGACGCCAGCGATGGCGCCGTCGATGCCGGGGCCGATGGGGACTCGGTAAGCGTCCTTGGTTGGGGTGAAGGCTTGCTTGGCGTCGAGCGTCCAGGAATGGACGACCTTGTCGTAGCCCGCCGCGTACAGCCCCTGGCTATCCGGGCTGAACGCCAGCGCCGTGACGAACGCCGTCGGCCCGCCCGCCTCGATGCGCAGGACCGGCTCGCGGTCGATGGCCAACTCCTGCGCGGCGAGCGGGCCGTGCAGGAGCAGGACGAGGCAGCCGGCGGCGGTCATTGCGTTCGTTCGCACGGGGGTTGCCCTTTCAGGGCGAGCGGGGGGGGGGGGGGGGGGGGGGGGGGGGGGGGGGTGGTGCGGGGGGGGGGGCCGCGCCGGGCCCCGGGGGGGGGGGGGGGGGGTTTGTGGCTGCGGGTGTGGGGGGGGGGGGGGGTGGGGT
>JBBSES010000490.1:0-3941 GCA_038239465.1 Gemmatales bacterium | reverse complement strand
CCCACCATAGCCTCATAAAATTCCGGTGGGCCTCGCTACCGCTCGACCCACCCTACAAGATCATCCACCATGAGCGACGCCACCCTCGTTTCCCTGCTCCATGGCCAACTCGACGACCTTCGCAACAAGGGCCTCTACAAACGAGAGCGCCAGCTGCAAGGGCCGCAAGGCGCCGCCATCCGCGTCGGCGGCCGCGAGGTCGTCAACTTCTGCGCCAACAATTACCTCGGCCTGGCGAGCCATCCCGCGGTGGTCGAGGCCGCCCACGAGGGCTTGCGCCGCTACGGTTATGGCCTCGCCTCCGTGCGCTTCATCTGCGGCACGCAAGACCTGCATCGCCAGCTCGAAGGAGCCATCGCCCGCTTCTTCGGCAAGGGCGACGCCATCCTCTACACCTCCTGCTTCGACGCCAACGGCGGCCTCTTCGAGACACTGCTCGGCGAGGAAGACGCCATTATCAGCGATGAACTCAATCACGCCAGCATCATCGACGGCATCCGCCTCTGTAAAGCCAAGCGCTTCCGTTACAAAAACGGCAACCTCGATGAACTCGAGTCGCACCTGAAAGAAGCCGCCAGCTGCCAGCTGCGCATGATCGCCACCGACGGCGTCTTTTCGATGGACGGCTCCCTGGCGAAGCTGGCCGAGATTTGCGACCTCGCCGAGAAATACGACGCCATCGTCATGGTGGACGATAGCCACGCCACCGGCTTCGTCGGCGCCACGGGACGCGGCACGCCCGAACATTGCGGCGTCCTCGACCGCGTGGACATCATCACCAGCACGCTCGGCAAGGCGCTCGGCGGCGCGGCGGGCGGCTTCACTTGCGCCCGCGCGGAAGTGGTCGAATTCTTACGGCAACGGTCGCGGCCTTACCTCTTCTCGAACGCCTTGCCGCCGCCGATCACGATGGCGGCGCTCAAAGCACTGGAATTGATCGACGCCAGCCACGATTTGCGGACGCGCGTTCACGACAACGCTCGACGGCTGCGCGGCGCCCTCGAAGGGGCCGACTTCACGCTCAAGCCGGGGCACCATCCCATCATGCCGGTCATGCTCGGCGACGCCGCGCTGGCCAGCCGCATGGCCGACATGCTTCTCGAACGCGGCATCTACGTCATCGGCTTCAGCTATCCCGTGGTGCCGCAAGGCCAGGCGCGGATTCGCCTCCAGGTATCGGCGGCCCATAGCTCGGAGCAGATCGACCGCGCGGCGGCGGCGTTTATCGAAGTGGGGAAGGAACTGAAAGTCATCGCCTAGCGCGCGGAACGTAAACAAAATTAACGCGCCCATACCTGCGCCAGCTCCACTAGCACCATCACGGCGATGCCCATTTCTTCGAGGCAGGTCCATTCTAGCGGCGAGTGAATGTTGTGCTCGCCGGTGGACAGGTTCGGCGTCGGCAGTCCGATTTCGGTGAGGCGCGAGCCGTCGGTGCCGCCGCGGACGATGGTCAGCTTCGGCGTCAAACCCACCCTTGTCATGGCGTCCTGGGCGAAGGCGACGGCGCGCGGCTCCTTGCGCAGGCCATCGGCCATGTTGCGGTACTGCGGCGTCACCTTCACGTCGAAAGTCGCTTGCGGATATTCCAGCGCCAAAACCCCGGCCGTGACGTGCAAGAGGTCCGCCTTTTCCGCCAGTTTCGCCGTATCGAAATCGCGGAGGAGAATGCGCATCGTCATCTCGGCGACGCCCCCTTCGACCCGATAAGGATGCAGGAAACCGTCGCGGCCATCGGTCGTTTCCGGCGTCAGCACCTGGCGCGGCAAGCGTTCGAGGAAGGTCGCCGCCAGACGCACGGCGTTGACCATGCGTCCCTTGGCCAGCGCCGGATGAATGTTGACGCCCTTGATGCTGACGACGGCCAGGTCGGCGGAGAAGGTTTCGTTGTCGATCTCGCCGTGGCCGCCGCCATCGAGGGTGTAGCCGACGACCGCCCCCAGCTGCTTGAGGTCGATGTGATCGACGCCGTGGCCAATCTCCTCGTCGCATGTGAAGCAGATGCGTATGGGGCCATGCGGAATGCCGGGATGGGCCGTCAAGAACGCCGCCGTCTCGACGATGACGGCCACGCCGGCCTTATCGTCGCCGCCGAGGAGTGTGGTGCCGTCGGTGGTGATGACCGTGTTGCCCTTCCACTGCGGCAAGTCGGGGTTGTCGGCGGCGCGGATGACCTTGCTTGGGTCGCCAGGCAGCACGATATCGTTGCCGTCGTAATGGCGATGCACGATCGGCTTGACGTTGCGGCCACTGGTTTCGGGCGAGGTATCGAGATGGGCGATCCAGGCGATGACCGGCACCGGCTTGCTGACCGTGGCGGGAATTGTGGCTGTGACGATGCCGTGCGCGTCCTGGGCAGCGTCCTTCAAGCCGATGGTTTGCAGTTCTTGAACGAGCAGGCGGCCGAGTTCCAGCTGCCCCGGCGAACTGGGGTATTTGCCGGATGCTTCGTCGGCCTGGGTGTCGATGCGGACGTAGCGGCAGAAGCGCTCGAGCAATGATTCCATGGAGATAACTCGTCGGGGGAGCGGGCGGCGTAAGCCCCCCGTGTATCTACCTCCAGAGATCCACGGGGGCTTACGCCCCCCGCTCGCCAAAGATTGGTTGGTATTATTCCGGCGGCTTCTTCTTGTTCAACTTCTCCGCCTTGTGCCGCAAGAACGCCTGGATGAATTCGTCCAGGTCGCCGTCGAGGACCAGCCCGACTTGCGCCGTCTCGTGGCCGGTACGCACGTCCTTGGCCAGCGTGTACGGCTGCATGACGTAGTTGCGAATTTGATAGCCCCAGGCCACCTCGCCCTTGTCGTCGTACAGCTTCTCGACTTCCGCTTTGCGCTTCTGCTCCTCGACGCGGTACAGCTTCGACTTGAGCAGCGCCATGGCGTTGTCGCTGTTCTTGTGCTGGCTGCGCTCGCTGCGGCTTTCGGCGGCGATGCCCGACGGCAAGTGCGTGTAGCGGACGCCGCTTTCCGTCTTGTTCTGATGCTGTCCGCCAGGGCCGCCGCAACGAAAGGTATCGCGGCGCAGGTCCACGTCGCGGATTTCGATCTCGATGTCGCCTGAGATTTCAGGGGTGACGTCCACGGCCGCGAACGACGTTTGCCGTCGCGCGTTCGAGTCGAACGGACTGATGCGCACCAGGCGATGCACGCCTGCCTCGCTCTGCAGATAGCCGTAGGCGTAATCGCCGCTGATCTTGAGCGTGGCGCTGCGAATGCCGGCCTCGTCGTTGCGCAACTCGTCCATGATCTCGGTCTGGAAGCCCTGGCGTTCCGCCCAGCGCGCGTACATGCGCATGAGCATCTGCGCCCAGTCGCAGGCTTCCGTACCGCCGGTGCCGGCCTGGATGCGCAGGTAGGCGTTGCTGGCGTCTTGCGAGCCGCTCAGCATCGCCTTCAACTCGAAGTCGTCGAGCTTCTTTTCCAGCCCGGTTAACTCGGTGGCGAGATCGTCATCGACGCTGGCGTCCTCGTCGGACAGTTCGGCCAGCGCTTGCAGGTCGTTGCCGGCGGTTTCCATGTCCTCATACGGCTTCAACATGCCATTGAGCGGCTTGAGCTTCTGAATCGTCTCCTGCGCCTTCTCGGGGTTGTCCCAGAAGCTACCCTCGCCCATTTTCGCGGTGAGGGCGGCGCGCTGGGCCTGTTTCGCCGGAACGTCAAAGAGAGTCCCGGAGCTGGAGCAAACGGCCCACCACCTCATCGGTACGGCGGCGCAGGTCGGGGTTCATCGGACAACCTTTCGGAGAGAAGACGGGCGATAACCTATGAATTGTACCAAATTCGCGGGCGGCGCCACAATCGCGGCTTGCCGGCCGCGGATAGGGCGCCATAGCATCGTGGGGAGAGAAATGTCAAGCGGCTGAAGGATTACCACTTCGCTTGGCGAGCGTCGAGGCGTAAGGCCGAGGTGTTTGACACTCACACGTCGGGCTTACGCCT
>JBBSES010000489.1:0-3946 GCA_038239465.1 Gemmatales bacterium | reverse complement strand
GTTCAACAATACGTGACACAAGTCGGCCAGGGCGTCGCCGTTCTTGCCCGCCTTCTTGCCCTGCTCGCGGAGAAACGCCAATGCCGTCGCCCGTTCGTCGGCGGTCGCGGCGCGGCCGAAGCAGAGGCGGAAGGCGGCGTCGATTCGCCCGGCGTCGTCGGCTTGCTCCTTGCGCAACCTCAAAGCCAGCGCCTTGGCCCGTTGCAGCACGAACGGCCCGTTGATGAGCAGCAGCGCCTGCGTCGGCGTGGTGGTCACGTTGCGCTGCGGCGTACTCTGAAATCCCTCGGCGGCGTCGAAGACGGCGAGCAGCGAGTCGCGGGTGTTGCGCAGGGTCTTGACGTAAACGCTGCGGCGCGGCTTACCGAGGTCGGCACCGGGACCGCCGGCCGTCAAGTCGAGTTCGCCACTACCCTGGAGCAAAGCGTCGCGCACCTGCTCAGCGTCGAGGCGGCGCGTGTTGGCCCGGCCGAGCCAGCGGTTCTCGGGATCGAGCTTCAACGCCTCGGGGGTGGCCGTCGCCGCCTGTCGATAGGTCGATGAAAGCAGGATGAGGCGGTGCAGCTTCTTGAAGTTCCAGCCGTCACGGACGAAGCGGTCGGCCAGCCAGTCGAGCAATTCGGGATGCGTCGGCTTCTCGCCGAGACGGCCGAAGTCGCTGGCGGTGGCGACCAGACCACGGCCGAAATGATACTGCCAGACTCGGTTGACGATAACGCGGCCCGTCAGCGGATGGTCGGGCCGCGTCAGCCAGGCGGCGAGCGCCGCGCGCCGTCCCGTGGAGTGGGGCAGGATGTCAACGGTGGCCGATTTTTCGTCGAGCAAGATCAGATAGCCCGGTTCAATAGTGGCCGCCGCCCCGCGCTTGGCCAGCAGCGTCGGCGGCGCCGCCAAGCCCACGTCGCGCACCGTCAGGGCCGTTGGCAAAGGATCGGGAGCGAGATCGTCGAAGTCGGCCAGCTGGCTTCGCCAATCGGCCAGCTTTTTCTTGACCTCGGGTTTGAGCTTGGCCTCGAAGCGGGCGAACTCGTACTCGACTTGCCGATACGCCAACGCCGCCAGCTGGCTTTCCAGCGGCGAACGCTTCTCCGCCGCCTTGCGCATCATGGCCTGGATGTCGGCGGGGAACTTGCTGATGGCCTCCTTTTCGATCTTGTCGCGCTCGGCTATCAGGAGGCCATCGATCTCCGCGCGTAGGTCAGCCGTCATCGCTTCCCAGAATTCTTGCTGCTCCCGGTAAGTCTTTCGTTGCTGGGCCGTCGTCGTCGGTAAGTCGTCGTGCAGTTGAATCGCCGCGAAGAACGCCTGCAAACGGTAGTAGTCCTTTTGCAGGATGGGATCGAACTTGTGATCGTGACAGCGGGCGCAACCCATGCCGAGACCGAGGAAGACGTCGCTGGTCGTGTCGGTCACGTCGTTGAGGATGCTCGACCACTGCAGACGCACGTCGCGCTGATTCCACTCGTAGATGCCGTGGCGCAGGAAGCCGGTGGCGACCAAGGCATCGGGATCGTCGGGGGCGATTTCGTCCCCGGCCAGTTGCTCGCGGACGAAGCGGTCGTAGGGCTTGTCGTCGTTGAAGGCGCGGACGACGTAATCGCGGTAACGCCACGCCGTCGGCCGATATTCGTCAGCGCGGAAGCCGTCCGACTCGGCGTAGCGGGCCAGGTCGAGCCAGTGCCGCGCCCAGCGCTCGCCGTAGCGCGGCGAGGCGAGCAAGCGGTCGATCACTTTCTCGTAAGCGTCGGCGGCAGTGTCGGCGACGAAGGCGTCGATCTCGGCCTGCGTCGGCGGCAGCCCGTGCAGGTCGAAGGTGACGCGGCGGAGCAGCGCCGCCCGCCCAGCGGCAGGCGCCGGTTTCAGACCCTCGGTCCGCAGCCGTTGCCAGACGAAACGGTCGATGGTGTTGGCCGACCAGCCGCCGTCGGCCACCTCGGGAGGCGCCACGCCGCGTACCGGCTGGAACGCCCACCAGCGCCGATCTTCCTCCGTAATCTTGCCGGGATGCCGCGCGGTGCCGGTGTCGCCGGGCCAGGGGGCGCCGAGCTTCACCCACTGCGTCAGCGTCGCTATCTGCGCCGCGCTGAGCTTGGTCTTGGGCGGCATCTTCAGGTCGGCTTCTGAATGGTTGATCGCCTTGACGAGCAGGCTCTTTTCCGGTTCCCCTGGAACGACGGCCGGCCCGGTGTCGCCGCCCTTGAGCAGGGCGGCGCGCGAGTCGAGCGTCAAGCCGCCGCGCTGCTTGTCGCCCGCGTGGCAGCGGAAGCACTGCTCGGCGAGCAGCGGCCGCACCTCCTTCTCGAAGAACTCCGCGTGCGCGTCGACGGCGTGAGCCGGAGCGGCCGCGAGCCACAAGAGGAGGCCGCACAGCCAGAGGATGCCCGGGCGAAAGTCGTGCTTCATGGCGTGGGCCGCTCGGGAGGGTGTTTGACGACGGTTGATCCGATCGACCATCGCGGCAGGTTGCTTAGGAAATACTTTACCCTTAGCATGAAGCCGTGTCGATGAGTCCACTTTGATTTCATTTGACTCTGCTTGATCCTGCCGATGGGAACCACGCTCAACCCGGTCGATGCGCTGGGAACGCCGTTTCGAAGCGTCGATGAGCAGGTTTTCGTCACGCCGACCGACGGCTGCAACGAAGTGGACAATCGCAACTTCAAGGTCAACTTCCTGCTGCAAGGCGAATGCCTGCACGAGATCGATGGCGTTGCGCCGGTGCGCTTCGTGGCCGGCGATATCGTGGTGATCCCGCGCCGCTGCCGGCATCGCTACTGGTCGCTGAAGCCCGGCCAACCGGCGCGGCTGCACGCCCTGCGCCTCGTCTTCGATCCCGACATCCTGCCGGCTTTGACTGAAGCGCCGCCGCCCGCGAGCGACACCGACTACGTCGCTTTCTTGCGCCATCACCTACGCGAGCCGTGCCATCTGCCCGGCGGCCAGGACGCGCTGGTCCGGCCCCTGCTCGCGGCGGTTCGTCAGGAGGCGGAGCAACGGCCGCTCGGCTATCGCTTCCGCGTGACCGCCCTGCTCGCCGAGGTCATGGTCCACGTCGTCCGACAATTGACGCGGAACACCGCCGACGAGCCGACGACGCGCCGGCACGGCCGCGACCAACTCGTCTTGCAGGCCAAGGAATTCTTGCTGAAAAACCTGGCCAGCGACCTCGATTTGCTCGCCGTCGCGCGGCACTTGCACGTCAGCCCCGAACACCTGGCGCGCTGCTTCAAACAGGAAACCGGCGAAACGGTCTTCGGCCATCTGCGGCGGCAACGGCTCGAACGGGCCAAGACCTACTTGCTCGGCTCCGACCGCTCCATCGCCGAGGTGGCGGCGTTGACGGGATTCAGTTCCGTGTCGTTGTTCAGCCGCAATTTCAAGCGCCGGATGGGCGCCAGTCCCTTGGCGTATCGGCAAGAACGCTGGAGCGGCGGGACGCCGTCGAAGGGAGTGCGCGAGGTGGACGTTTAGCGAAGACCCATCTCCCCCAAAATCGCGCCCCTTGGCGCCGCCGCCAAGGGAGTGCCGCGGGGAGGGTGAGCGTTTGGCGGAAAGTGTAGGTGCTTGGCGGAGAGGCTTCGCGCACGAAAAGACGCGGTGGAATCGACCTTGGCCGGTTCTTCGAGCGACCAGAAAATAGTATGCGTGTTGAGCAGTAACTTCACGGCAAGTAGTCCTCGAAGTCCTCGGGGATATCGTCGAAGTCCGGGGCGATGGTGAGGATGGTCCCCTTCATCGTTCCGAACATTCGGGGCGTAGGGTCGGATGGCGGCGCTGCCTTGAACGTCGCCACCGGCTTTTCGTCGCGGGTCGGCACGATTTCTTCGCCCGGTACAGTGGACCCCATTGTCTAGACCAAAAAACGGCCTTCCTTAGCTACTCTTTTTTCTCCGCGGCGTGCGGGGTATGGTCGTGTCGTCGGGTGAAACGGAGTTGGGCTCTGCGG
>JBBSES010000488.1:0-3965 GCA_038239465.1 Gemmatales bacterium | reverse complement strand
CTGAAGTTCGGCGCGTTGGGATCGGCCTCGATGGCGAACGGGGCCACGCCGGAACCCAGGTAAGCGGGGCCGGCGCTGGGGTGGGTCTTGGGCAGGCAGACGTAGGGCGGCACCGAGCCTTTCGGCCCGAGCTTGCGAGCGATGATGGCGCCGTGCGCGGGCCGTTGGTTGTTCGGCTTGAGGTTGGGGTTGAAGCCGGCGAGCGGAGCGTAGCCCGTAAACATGTAGTGGTCGGCCGGCCCGTGATTCGAGTCGGGATGGCGGAACGAACGGATCAACGAGTACTTATCCATGTGCTGGGCGAGCTTGGGCAAATGCTCGCAGACTTGAATGCCGTTAACGTTGGTGGCGGCGGGCTTGAACTCGCCGCGGAAATCATCGGGGGCGTCCGGCTTCATGTCCCAGGTATCGATGGTGGACAGGCCGCCGTGCAGGAACAGGAAGAGGAGCGATACGTCCTGGGCCGGGGCGGCGCGGAGCAGTGTCGGCAGCGACAGGCCGGCGCCGAACAGACTGGCGGAGCCGAGACGCAGGAAATCGCGGCGCCGGAGGCCATCGCACGAGCGGGAGGAGTGGGACATAGTGATACCCCATAATTGGGCGTTTACTGTTTACGAAGGAATACTTTTAACCAATGTTGGGCCAGGAGCAGCAAGCCGACGAAGGCGACAACCGACAGTATCCCCATCGCAAGGGGCATGTACCAACGGGGCGGCATGAGAATGATAGCGCCGAATATCACGATATATTCGACCAGTGTGAAACCTCTCATGCGAACCTCAACTTAATATATAGGCATACTTATTCCGGCTTGGGCTGGCGCAGCGATTCCAGTTCTCGGCGAAGGCGTTCGACCTCGATTTCGGCGCGCAGGCGCGCGGCCTCGATTTCCAGGGCGAAAGTTTCGGCGCGTAAGCTAGCCGTTTCGGCCTCTCGGGCGCGGAGTTTCCAGGCCGCGGCTTCCGAACGGGCTTCGCCGGGCGTCGGCAGGCGATCGCGGGCGGCGGGGTCGTAAAAGCGCAAATCGACGCCGTCGCGCTCCAAATTCAATTCGAGGACTTCGCTCCGCAGCCGATTATCGACCATTTCGATGGACACGTACTGCCCTTCCTCCAAGCGGTAGCCGCGCAGGGACGGCCGCAAATAATCGCCGAGCGGATCGAAAAGAAAATACTCCCGGACGCGAAGGGTATCGCGGTAGAGCTTGAGCTTCTTGTTGGTATCTTCCCGTTTCGTCGATGAGGAGGTCAATTCGATGACAATGTCGGGGCCTTTGCCTTCTTCCCAAAGCAGGTAATTGGGGCGAGGTTTGTTTGTCACCCCCTTGACCACGAAAACGTCGGGGGCTAGATGGCGGCGTTTGTTGCCCGGTTCATAGAAAACAAGCAGATTTCCCGATACGTATACATCCGAGCATTCCGCGAAGCGTGCCTTGAGCGTCTCGATCAAATCCGTCATCAATTCGCGGTGCCAATCAGTCTCCGCCATCGGTTTTCCATCCGAAGTGGGGTAGCCATTGCGGGGCTGGACAATGTCTTCGGAAATAAGCTGAGTCATCGTAGGATCTCCGAGCGCCTAATGATTGAACCCAAACTCCAGCGAATTCATCATACTCCAGGCGATATCTTCCGCCGCCTCGCGGCGCTTGGTTTTATCTTTCGCCAGGTAGCGCGTCAGCAACGCCTTCTCGTTCTCGGCGGGGAAACGGCCGTAGAACGTCAGATACAAATCCTCGATGAGCCGGCCATCGTCGGCTTCTTGTTTCACCAGTCGAGCCACCGTGCCCCCCTCGTGATTGAGCTTGTCGTGAATGCCCGGCGCATTGAGGACGTGCAGCACTTGCCCCACGCTCGGCTCGCGCGTCCGCTCGCACTCGCAGGCGCTAGCCCGCACTGGCCGGCCGAACAGCTTCAAGAAGTAGTGCGGCACCTTGCTGTCCCATAGCTGAATCGCCCGCTGCCCCTCCGGGACGCCGGGAAACTTCTCCGCCACGCCGGTGGTCTGGCAAACCATATCGAGCAACACTTCGGCGTCGATGCGCTTGAACAGCGCCCGTGAATAGTTCTGCTCGTCGCGTTCGTTGGTGGCGTTGGGCTTCGAGGAGAGTTGATAGACGCGCGACGCCGTGATGGCCCGGATGAGTTGGCGCACGTCGAACTTGTTGTCGATGAGATGCTTACCCAGCGCGTCGAGCAACTCGGGATTGGTCGGCGGATTGGTGGCGCGCACGTCATCGACCGGCTCCACCAGGCCGCGGCCGAGGAAGTGCGCCCACATGCGATTGGCCAGGTTGCGGGCCAAATACGGATTGTCCGGCGCGGTCATCCAGTCAGCGAGGACGATACGACGGTCGCCGTCGGGCGACTTGGCCGGCATCGTCGTGCCCAGCGGATAGGCGAAGATGCTTTCCCCGGTGCGCGGATGTTTGCTGAGCGGATCGCCGGCGCTGGCGAGTACGTCCCCGCGCGGCGTCGTCTTGATCGTCAACGGCGTGAAGAACGAAGTCATGCCGTAATAATCGGTCTGGCTCCAGCGGTCGAACGGATGATGATGGCATTCCGCGCAGGCGATGCGCACGCCGAGAAAGACTTGCGATAGCGTGCTAGCCGTCTCGCCAGGCTTGGGCACTACCTTGTAAAAGGCGGCCGGCCCGACCTCGGCGAGCGGCCCCTCGGCGGTGACGACCTCGCGGACGAACTGGTCATACGGCTTATTGTCGGCCAGGCCGGTCCGAATCCACTGGTAGTAACCATAGGCGCGCTTGTGGCCCAGCGCTTGCCGGTCCACGCGCAGCAGGTCGGCCCATTTCATGGCCCAGTAGTCGGCGTATTCGGGGCGGGCCAATAAGTCATCGACGATCTTCGCTCGGCGGTCGGGCCGTTTGTCGGCGAGATGGGCACGCACCTCGGCCGGCGTCGGCAGCGTGCCGATGATATCGAGATAGACGCGGCGCAGGTATTCGGTATCGTCGGCCAATTCGGACGGCAGCACGTTCAACTTCTTCAACTTGTTGAAGACGTGGCCATCGATGAAATTGACTTCCGACTGCGCCGGATACGCTTCGATGCGTTCGCCGCGCGGCACCAGGGCGCGGAAGACGTCCACGGCCCCCATGTAGCTGGCCATCACGGCCACGTCGCCCGGCGCCTCGGCCGCCGTCACCAGGCCGTTCGCATCGACGGCGGCAAGAGCCTCATTGTTCGATTGAAACTTGGCGTGAGCGGTCACGTCGCGCTCGCGGCCATCGGACCACTTGGCGATGATCCGCAGCTGCTGCCGTCCCTTCATGGCCAAGGTGCGCTCCGCCGGCTGCACGCGAATGCTCGCCACCTTCGGCGCGTCGGCCTCGCCATAGGGCGTTCCGGCGGCGATCCAGGCGCGGATGGTCTCGTATTCGGCGCTGCCCCGTTCGATGCGCGTGCCGCCGCCGTGGGCGATGCCGCCCGACATCTTGGTGAGCAAAAGGCTCGCCTCGGGCGCCGCCGGGAAGACGCGCCGGCCACGCCCCTCTTTGGTAAGGGCGGCGAAGTCGGCGGCCGGGTCGAAGCCGAAGACCGATAATTTGAAGCCGTTCTGCCCCTCCGCCTTGCCGTGGCAGCCCGACAGGTTGCAGCCGAAGCGGCTGAGCAGCGGGATGATATCGTTCTCGAAATGCAGTCTACGTGGCTCTTGCGTCCCCTCGACCTTGACTTCAACCGTCAGCGTATTGCCGCCGGCCTCGATAGTTATGCGCGCTTCGCCGTCGGCCACGGCATGAATGACGCCGCGCGCGCTCACGCGCGCGATCGCCGGCTTGTCGCTTTGATATTTCGCCTCACCCGTCACATCAACAAGCCGCGCTTCGTCCGCCTTGCCGGTGACGAGCAGGGAATGCGCCGCTCCATAGCCGACCAGCTTCACGTGTGGAGGATCGACCGTCACTTCCCGGATGCCATCGGCACGGGCACGGCCGACGCTCAGGAGGG
>JBBSES010000487.1:0-3976 GCA_038239465.1 Gemmatales bacterium | reverse complement strand
GGCGGGCTAACGCCCCCCGCTCGCCGCGAAAGCAGTAATGAAGTTATTTATCGGATGAGCGCTGTTCAGCCGTTCACAAAATATCACTTGACCTGATGCAACGCATCCAACAACCTTGCGCCGAGCTTGGCGTCGGTCATGTGAACGTAAGCGGCCAACCCCTCAAGAGTCGAGGGCGTCTCGCCGTCACGGAGCGGTTTGCCCGCGGTATGATTGTGGATCGCGGCACGCAATTGGCGGCGCAACTTGCGCGGCACGCGCGGCGCCTGATCGCCGTTGACCACCAGGCCGGTCACTTTCTGACGGGAACCAAGCCGGGCCACGCGGGTCTTATCGGGGTGAATCGTGAATCCCTCGTCGGCCACGATGCGCTTCACCGAGCCGAGCATGGCCCCCAGATACGGCTTGCCGTCGTGGCCCCGCGGCAAGCTGAACGTGAGGTCGTCGGCATAACGGCTATAGCGCCAGCCAAAATGTTTCGCCAATCCCGTGAGCCGTTGATCCAGCCGCAGACAGAGCGTATTCGTCACCGCCGGACTGGTCGGCGCCCCCTGTGGCAAACAGCGCGGCCCGAGCGCCACGTAGTATTCCTTGCCTTGCAGCGGCACGATTTCGCGCGGCGCCTCGGTGCAGAGCAAGGCGAGGAGCGTGGCGATTTGCTCGCGGTAGCCGGCCTTGCGAAAGACGCCGCGAACGCGCGGCAACGTCACCGTGGGGAAGTAGTCCTTCACGTCCATCTTGACGACCACGCGGGCGCCGGTGTGGACCGCGGCGTTGCTGAGGATCGAACGGCCGGCGAGGAAGCCGTGCGCCGCGCCATGCACCGGCAGCTTTTCGACGACGTTGCGCAGAATCCAGTGCTGCACCGCTTTCAGCTGGGGCAGCGGCGCCCAGATGGGCCGTTCGCTGCCGTCGCGTTTGGGAATGGTAAAGCGGTAGTAGTGAATTTTTCGCGCCGCCTCGCGGTGAAATGCCAGCCAGCGCAGTTCGGCAACGGTGATGCTCAGCGCTTCCGCCAGTTGTTGAGGAGTATCGAGCGGCGGCAACTCG
This sequence comes from Gemmatales bacterium, assembly GCA_038239465.1. Taxonomy (GTDB): domain Bacteria; phylum Planctomycetota; class Planctomycetia; order Gemmatales; family Gemmataceae; genus JBBSES01. The sequence goes on along the minus strand of JBBSES010000487.1, from coordinate 2,926 downwards.
TTTTCGGCGGCGCGTTCCTCGGCGTGGGGCAAGTCCCAGCGGTCCTTGCGCGCCTCGTCGTTCCAGTAAATGCCTTCGCCGAGGAAGACGATGTGGTTCGCCTTGTAGGCGCGCCAGGTTTCGCGTTTGAGCTTGCGCCGCTCCTCGGACTCGGCGCGGAGCGACTTCTTGTAGGCGTCGAGTTCGCGTTCCGACATGCCCTCGGCTTCGCGGCGTTCGACGAGGAAGCCGCGTTCCGTCAGTTGAGCGTCGATGTATGCCTGCGCGCTGCCGGCTTGCGTGATGGCGCGCCAGAGGGTCGCCAGATCGGTCTGTCGGGCCATGATTATCCCGCCGTCGCGTCGAGGAAGCCGCGCGCGTCCAGTTCGCCGATGCGGGCGAAGTAGGCGAGGCGGGCTTCCTCGACGGAGTTAAATATCAACATCTGTTTGCGCGTCGCCGCGCCGGCGCGGCCCCAGCGCATCTTCAAGCGCTGGCGTTCGAGCGATACCTGAATGACGTCCTCGCCCGAGGCGTCGCGCTTGCTGTAGGTTCGCGTCTCGGTCGTGATGGCCTGGCGCGGGTCCGTGCCGCGAGCGCGCCGGGCTTCTTGCTCGGCGTAGGCGAGACGCAGCGCGATCAGGTGGACGCACGGCCCGGCCTTAAGGCCCTGCTGCCGGAAGTGCGGGCAGGTACACTCCGCGCGGTTGACCTGCCCTTCGTCGCCGAGCAGCATTTGCGGCCGGTATTCGCGCTTGTCTTCCTCGACCACGACCTTGCCGGTCAGTTCCAGTCCGCTAGTGGCAATGCGGTTCTCGCCGGTGATCTTGACGGCGCCGCGGCGGACCAACAAATCATGAGCGACGCGCTCGCGTTGGCTGCGGAACTCCAGGCGGCCCAGTTCCAGCGGCGTTTGCATCAGCGGCCGATAGCGGTACACGTCGGCGGCCACGTCGTACATCAGTCGGCCCTGCTGACAACCCACTTGCACTGCTTCGAGCAGCGCCGGCCCTTTCAAGCCGGTCGCCGTGGCCAGGTCGGCGGGCGACGCCAGCCATACTTTGCGCAAGTGGGCGATGACCGCTTCCGCCGGCTTGCCCGTCTGCGTTTTGCGCGGCAACAGCAAATCGAAGTTCAAGGCTTGCGACCAGTTCGACGCGGTGAAGCCGGTTAATCCCATAGTCAGCGTCGCCGCGCCGGCGCGCAGCACCCAGAAGTTGGGCAGCCCGCTACCGAGCAAATGGACGTCCATGCTCTCAGCGAACGGCAGCAAGCGGCGAAGGAGCATGAGTCGGCGTCTTCCCCACAGGCGAACGACGCGGGCGGCCTTGCCCTTGTAGATGCCAGCGGTGGTGGGCAGGACGACTTCCCACGGTTCGAGGACCACGCGCGGGTTTTCGCCGGGCACCAGTTCGACGCGCAGGCCGCGGCGTTGGCCCTTGCGGTCGCCGTGCATGCGCAGGTAGCGCATCAGGTTGTACAGGTCCATCGGGGCCAGCGAGAACGTGTCGGCGGGCAGGGCGGCGGCCGACTGCACTTGCAGGAAGCCACGCAGCCAGGAGTCGGGCACCTGCACTTGTTTTTCCAGCACTTCGCCGGTCGCCTCGGTGGCCAGTTTGACGGCGTCACGGCCGATGGCGAGGCGCGTTTCGCGGTAGCCACGCATCTGCTGCACGCTATCGAAAAGCGCCTGGCTGAAGTCGATGTTCGTGGTGCCGCAATCTGGTTTGCCGACGGCGTCGAAGGCGTCGCGCGCGAAGGCGAGCTTGGCGTAGGTGCCCTCGTCCTTGCTGAACACCTCGAAGAAGACTTGATCGGGATGAACGGTGATGACCGGGTCGAGGATGACGGCCGCCACCGGGTCGTTGCGCAGCATCCACGAGTGATACGCCTGCTGTGCCTGCCAAACGCCGAGACCGGCCACCTCGCGCTTCATGCGCAGATAGGCGACATAGGCGGTGCGGTCCTTGGGGACGTAGCGATAGTCGCTGCCGACGATGGCGTACAGCGCCGACATGGCCTCGCGGAAGGCGAGCGGATCCTTGATGCGTCCCTCGAAGCGTACCGGCTCGCGGTCGAGATTGCCGAACAGGGCCAACTCCGCGGCCCCTTCGGTGGCGACGACGCGGCTAGCGCCGGCATAGGCCAGGTGCATCGGCGTGGTGGCCGCCGTTTCCGGCGTGCTTTCCTCAGTCGTCGTCGCTGGCGTGTCGCTCATGCCGTCACCTCCGCGGGCTTTGCCGGCCGGGTCCGCTTCGAGCGCCGCAACGCCCGCCAGGCGGACTTGCGAATCTCCTCGTCTTCCTTGTCGGCCTTGCCCATCGCGGCGAGGATATCGCGCGCAGGTTGGCTCGCCACGCGGGCCAACCCCTCAATGGCGCCGAGGCGCGTCGCTTCCGGCAGCTTGCGGTTCTCGGCAATCGACTTCAACCCTTCGACATCGGCGTGACCGATTAACAAGGGCAGGGCCACGCCTTGCGCCGGCCCCTGCTCCGCCGCGGCGCGCAACAGCTTGACCGACGCGCCGCCGCCGGCCGTGAGGCGGCGAAAGCTGGCGGGGTCGCTCAGCGAACGCTCGGCCAATTGCTCCGCCTTCTTGGCGCTGTGGCGGCGCAAGAGGTCGGCGGCGAGGGAACGCAGTTCGGGATCGTCGGCGCTCAGGGCCGTTTCGATGACACTCACGATATCGTCCGTCAACTTCGCCGAAGCCAGCGCCGCGACGGCTGCCCGACGGATGGGCCGATAGAGCGGATCGTCGGCGCGCGCCGCGGCCGCAGCCATGAGGCCTTCGCGGGCCACTCCCAGACGGCCGGCGGACCAGAGCAACGTTTCCAGCAACGGCGTGACGCTCGCCGTCAACGAGCCATCCCCCTGATTGGTGCGCGCCATGCGGTCGCGGCTTTCGTCCCAGGTAGTACGCCACTTTTCCAGGGCGGCGGCGAGCGCT
>JBBSES010000486.1:0-3980 GCA_038239465.1 Gemmatales bacterium | reverse complement strand
GGGGGGCGTAAGCCCCCCGTGGATTTCGCCTAAAGACATCCATGGGGCGCTTACGCCCCCCGCTCGCCCCGTATCTTTTCTCATCGCCGGAGGCATCTCCCATGTCCCCTCGCATCGCGCTCGTGGCCGCCGGTATGTTGCTCTCCCCCCTCGCCTTCGCCGCCGACGCCGTGAACGTCAACGACGTCAGCCTGGAGGTGGAAGCGCTGCAAACCCTACGCGGTCTATCGCTGACGCCGGCGCAGCTCAAAGCGCTGGCCGTCCTCGCCAAGGAAGTCGCCCCCAAGGCGCGCGAACGCAAGGCCGGCAAGGCGAGCGAGAAATACCGCGCCGCCCTGACGGAACTGCGCGACGCCCTGCGCCAAAACGACGCCGACAAGATCGACACCCTCACCGAGAAGCGCGACGACCTGCGCGACGCCGAGAAGCCCGACCTCGATGACGACGTGGAGGCGACCGACGCCGCCAAGCGCAAGGCCCCCGAGGCGCTGCGACTGTTGACCGCCAAGCAGGTGATCGACCACGTCGGCACCTACGAGGAAGTGCCGGACCCGCTGAACCTGGTCAAGACGGCCCTGAAAGACGGCCTCGATCTCGACGACAAGGAATGGAAGGAATCGCGCGATGAGACGGCCACCGACGTCGGCTGGCTGCTCGCCGGCTTCGACGACGCCAAGGCCGGCGCCATCGCCAAGCGCGTCTCCGCCCTTCTCGACAAAGCCCACGCCTGGAAGGGGGTCGAGTTGACGAAACGACAGGGCGACATCGAGAAAGCCGTGCAGGAAATCCGCGGCGAGGTCGGCCCCACGGACGTCCTCCGCAATCTACTGCAGCGCGACCTGGCGGAATTGCTTTCCAATCCTCAGTTGGTAAACGCCATCGAGGCACGCCTCAAGGATGAAAAATAGAGAACATCGTACCCTCGGAGATCTCGATGCCCGTCGATTCGCGTTCGCGTCTGCTGGAACTCTTCAAGGCCCGCGCCGTCACCTTCGGCCGTTTCACCCTCGCGTCGGGCAAGGAGAGCAGTTACTACATCAACAGCAAGAAGGCCCTGTTCAACGCCGAGGCCATCGCGCTGATCGGCGATCTCCTCTGGGACTTCACCAAGGATCTGAACATCCAGGCCATCGGCGGCCTCGAAGTCGGCGCCATTCCGATGGCCACCGCGGCGGCTTTGCGATACCACGCCGAGGGGCGATCCATCGAGGCGTTCTTCGTTCGCAAACAGGCCAAAGCGCACGGCAGTCAGGAGCGCGTCGAGGGCGTCGTCCAACCCGGTTGGCGCGTCGCCGTCATCGACGACGTTCTCACCACCGGCGGTTCGGTCGAGCAGGCCATCGCCGAGGTGGAGCGCGTCGGCGCCACCGTCGTCGCCGTCACTTGCATCGTGGATCGTCTCGAAGGCGCCCGCGAACGTTTGGCGCCGCGCTACGACTATCGGCCGCTGTTCACCATCCGCGACCTCGGCATCGAGCCGCCCCCCGCTGAGGCTCGCGCATGGACACCCGCTTGACCGAGCGCCTCGCCGACGGCGGCCCTCGCTACGCCGAGACCGACCTCGATCGCATCATCGCCGAGCCGTGGAATGCCGCCTCGGCCTTGCTGTTTCTCGTCATCGTCGCCTACTGGATCGTGAAGCTGCGCGGTCGGTATCGCCAGGCTCCGTTCCTCACCTGTTGTCTGCCGCTGCTCGCGGCCGGCGGCATCGGCGGCACCCTGTATCACGCCTTTCGTTCTTCGCGCTTTTTCTTCCTCCTCGACGTGCTGCCCATCGGCCTGCTCTGTTTGGCCGTGAGCATCTACCTGTGGATTCGCCTGTCGCCGCGCTGGTGGCACCTGTTGCTCGTACTGGCCGCGTATGGGGCAACGGCCCTGGCGCGGCCCGAATTGCCGACTCCCGTGGCGATCAACCTTTCCTACATCATGCTTGCGCTGTTCATCCTGCTGCCGTTGGGGTTCTTCGTATGGCGGACGCGCGGGCGCGACGCCGGCTGGGTGGCGCTAGCCCTCGGCTGCTTCGTCGTGGCCATTTTCTTCCGCGCCGCCGACGCCTGGTGGCCGCTGTTGCCGATGGGCACCCACTGGCTGTGGCACGTCTTCGGCGCCGGCGCCTGCGCGGCGCTGGCCGAATATCTGTATCGTTTGGAGACGGCGGCCCTGCGAAGCCCAGCGCCTTATTGACAACGTCGCGGATAAAGCAATTTGTATTTGCCTTATACTCCTCCACCCCAACGGGGTGGAAGTGACATAGCCCAGGGTAGCCGCTGCGCGGCTACCCTGGGGAGCGAAACGCCCCAGCGACCAACGCTGAAAGCGTTGCATAGGCCACGGTTCGCCGGACCATCGAGGACTGCTTGGGCCGTTATGCAACCCCTTCGGGGTAGGTGGGTGGGTGTCGCCGTGACCCAGGGTAGCCGCTGCGCGGCAACCCTGGGCTATGGGATCCAACCCCGTTGGGGTAAATACCATATTCCTCTATCCGCGCAGTAGGCAATAATCGGTCGTCTCGCGCCGCCCAAATCTTTGCTTGGAACTTGTGCCGACAACCGGGGTAGCTTTCAATGGGACGATGGCCGAACACCGCGCCGCCGCACTGAGGATCTTCGCTATGAAGGGCGCCCGCCGCGCGCTGTGGGTCGCACTCGGGCTGCTCCTGTGCCTGGGCATCGTTCTCGGCGCCGCCCGGCTCTATCTCTGCAGCGCCGCGGCGGCCGGCCTGGTCGCGGGCCGCATCGAGACGGCCTATGGCGGCCGAGTCGCGGTCTCCTCGGCGGCCATCGATTTCGGCGGCAGCCGCTTTCAGAACATTCAGTTCTTCGAAACCGATCCCGAATCGTCCGACCTTCCCTGGATCACCATCGCCGAGATGAAATCGAGCGCCGGCGTCGTCGATGCGCTCCGGGGCAAGACGCCGGCCGTTTGGATGTTGAACGGCGTCGATGTGACGCTTCGCTTCGATGCCACGGGGCACCTGCTGACGCACTGGCCGAAGCCGAAAACCGCCGCGGCCGCCACGAGCGCCTTCAAAATCGAGGGCGGTCAGGTCACGCTCAAGCAAGAGGGACGGCCCGATCTCGTCGTCACCGATTTCACGGGCGAGCTTCATCCCGAGGGCGAACGCCTCGCGCTGACGGGCACCTGCCAGGAGGCGCGCTGGGGCCAATGGGCCGCCCTCGGTTCGTGGGACCGCGCCTCGGGCGACGCCAGCCTGCGCCTCCTCACGCCGCAAGCCTCCTTCACGCAAAAGCAGCTGGAAACGTTGCCCTTCGTGTCGCCGCGCGTCTGGAACCAGGTGAAAATCGACGGCGACGCCGGCGTGGATTTGACGGTGCGCTGGGACGCCGTCGCCGGGCGCGTGCGCTATCGCGCCGCGCTGGACGTCGAGAAGGCCAAGCTGCATATCACGTCCATCGACCTGAAAACCACCGACACGGGCGGCAAGGTCGTCGTCGAAGACGGCCTGGTGACATTGACCGACCTGCATGGCCAATCGGCCGACGGCGACATCCAGACGAGCGGCGACCTCGATTTTCGCCACGCGCCCGAGGCGCTGAAATTCAAGGTGGCCGTCGAGCGCGTGCGCGTCGAACGCCTGCCGCGGCGCTGGTTCCCCGAGCGCTTTCTCGCCTTTCGGCCCAAGGGGCGCCTCAGCGGCACGGCCGACCTTCAAGTCAAGATTTCCGAAGGCGGCGCCTATACCACCGGCGAGGGACACGGCGTCATCCGCGAGGCGTTTCTGATGAACGCGCCGGCACTGAAGCCCATCTCCCTGCGTCTGCACGCGGAAGGCAAGACGTTCACGCTGACGCCCGACAAGGGCGGAACCTAAGCGCTCTGGCGAGCGGGGTCGCGTAAGCGCCCCGAGCGTGAGGGACGCCTAAGCGCTCTGGCGAGCGGGGTCGCGTAAGCGCCCCGAGCGTGAGGGTCGCCTAAGCGCTCTGGCGAGCGGGGTCGCGTAAGCGCCCCGAGCGTGAGGG
>JBBSES010000485.1:0-3990 GCA_038239465.1 Gemmatales bacterium | reverse complement strand
TTATGCGCCGCGGGGGGGCGTCCCCCCCCCGGCGGTCCCCGGCAAAAACCCCCGGGGGGGAAACCCCCCCCCGCTCGCCAATGCTTAACGTCACTTCGCCGCTTGTATCTCATACCGGTGCGCCGCCGGCACTATCAGCTTGGCGATCTCGCCTTCCAATTTCTCGACCAGCGGATCGAACTCCGGTATCTCCTTGGCGTTTTGGCCCTGCTCCTTCTTGCGGAAGCCGAAGAGATACGTTTCGTTTTGCGGCCGCCAGCGGTGGAAGTAGGTTTGATTCTTTTCAATGATGGCGGCGCGCAGTTTCTCGGCTTGCTCGAATTGCGGGCCGCGCGTCAACGCTACCCCGGCGGCCCACTCCGCGGCGCTGGCCGTCGCCGCCTCCTGGCCATCGATGCTGAGGACGTGCTTGCCCGGCGTTAGCCCCTGGATTTTCACGACGCGCTCGCCTTTGACCTTCGCGTCGCTGGGGGCCGGCAAGGGCAGCATGTCGTCGGTCGCCTCGAAGCGCGTCGGATTGGCCTCAATCTTCTTGACTTTGCATCCGGTCGCCTTCGCCTTGCCGTCGGCGAGGGCGATTTCCCACGTGGCCTCGGGTTGGCCGAGGCCCTTTTCGAGCGCGGCCGCCATGCGCCAATATCCATAAGCCGTGGGATGAATGCCGTTGTCCGTCAACGGCGTCTTTTGCTCGCCGAGCAGTGATTCCCACTCCACGAAGGGATAGCCGCGCTTCTCCGCGATGGTTTTCATGGCGTCCCCATAGAGGGCGCACCGAGCGTTATTCGCCGCCGGGTCGGGCAAGGGCCGGCCGAGGTCTTCCTGGCGTTGCGGGCCGAGAACGACGATGCGCGCCTTGGTGCCGGCCAGCGAATCGAGCAAGGTATTCAGTCCCTGCTGAAACTTCGGCAGCCCCTCCTTGCCGGCGAACGACTCGTTGAAGCCGTAACCGACGACGATGACGGTCGGCTTCAGCGAGGCGATATGCGCCTTGAGGTAACGCGGTCCATCCACTTCGGCGAAAGTCGCCCGCGCTTCCGCCCAGACGGTGTCGCCGCTCCAGCCGAGGTTGCGGAAGGTGATGCCCTTGTCGGGATGGCGCCGCGTCAGCGCCGCTTCCCAGTAGCCGTGGCGCTGTTCGCGTTCGATGAGGGTATTTCCCAGGAAGATGACGCGGTCGCCGTCGCGCCAGGCGAACGGCTCGGCGGCCGTCAGCGTCGGGAAAAGTGGTCCGACCACCAGGGCGGCGACGAGGCAGCGGAGAGGGAAGGATAACAACGGAGGTACTCCTGATTGGCGCCGCGGCGGGAATCTCCTTCTTTCATACCCGCGCGGCGATGCTTGGCCAAGGAAAAAACGCGGGAGGCAAACGCTTGCTTTCCGCCGGCCGATACGCTTTGCTAATGCCAGGAATCCGAGCCTCCTGGCGCCCTCCGAGAGACCGATCATGAAACGCATCGCGTTGCTGGCCGTCGTTGTCGCCGCCGTCGGGCTGTCGTCCGACGCCCAGGAAAACAAGAACCCCGTCGTCGTCATCGATACGTCGCTGGGGGCCATCAAGGTCGAACTGTATTCCGACAAGGCGCCGATCACCGTCAAGAACTTCCTCGGCTACGTGGACGACAAGTTCTACGACGATACGCTCTTCCATCGCGTCATCGGCAAGGAGAACTCCGACGATAAGAAGGACTTCATGATCCAGGGCGGCGGCTTCGAGAAGGGCATGAAGGAGAAGAAGGCCAAGGCGCCGATCAAGAACGAGGCGGCGAATGGCCTCTCGAATCTGCGCGGCACCCTCGCCATGGCCCGCGAAAAAGATCCCGACACCGCCGCCAGCGAGTTTTTCATCAACGTGGACAGCAACAAGTTCCTCGACGCCGATAAGGACAAGAAGGTGGCGGGCTACGCCGTCTTCGGCAAGGTCATCGACGGCATGGCCGTGGTCGATAAGATCAAGGCGGTGAAGACCCACAGCAAGGGCGACTACGACAACGTGCCGGTGGAAGACGTCGTCATCAAATCGGTACGCCGCGCCAAGTAGGCGCCGCTCTCCTCTTTCGCAACCGAGGACCCCCCCCATGAACCCCAGCGTCATCGTCACCACGTCGTTCGGCGCCTTTACCGTCGAGTTGTTCGAGGACAAGGCGCCGATCACCGTCAAGAACTTTCTCGGCTACGTGGACGAGAACTTCTACGACGGCACCATTTTTCACCGCGTCATCCCCAACTTCATGATCCAGGGCGGCGGCTTCACCCCCGGCATGAAGCAGAAGGACACCAAGGGGAACATCAAGAACGAGTCGGGCAATCGCCTCGGCAACGACCGCGGCACCCTGGCCATGGCGCGCACCAGCGATCCCGACAGCGCCTCGGCGCAGTTCTTCGTCAACGTCACCGACAACGCCTTCTTGAACAAGTCGCAGGCGCGCGACGGCGCCGGCTACTGCGTCTTCGCCAGAGTGACGGACGGCATGGACGTGGTGGACAAGATCAAGGCGGTGGCGACGACCACCAAGAGCGGCCATGGCGACGTGCCGGTGGCGGATGTAATCGTCGAAAGTATCCGGCGCGTGGGGTAGAAATCCGGGGCGCTCGGGGCGCTCACGCGACCCCGCTCGCCCCGTCCGCGCGCGAAACGGCAAGCCCGGCGCTTTCGGCTTGCGTCGCTCTCGCGCCGATGGCACAGTGAAGGGACTCGCCGATCTCTCCCTTCGCCCACTATACGCAGGTTGCCATCGGTGCCCGCTCCCTCGACGGTCGATGAACTGATTGGCCTGGTGCGTCGCAGCGAGTTGGTGGACCCGGCGCGGCTCGACGCCGCGTTGTCCACGCTGTCCGTGGCGGCCCCCGCGCAGCTAATTGCCGCCCTGATCCGCGAGCGCTTGCTGACGCACTTCCAGGCGGAGCAGCTGATGCTCGGCAAGTGCCGTGGCTTCGCCATCGGCAACTACCGCGTGCTGGAGCGCCTCGGTATCGGCGGCATGGCGCTGGTCTACCTGTGCGAACACATGCGCATGAAGCGGCGCGTGGCCATCAAGGTGCTGCCGACCACCAAGGCGGACGACACTTCCACGCTCAAGCGCTTCTTCCGCGAGGCGCGGGCGACGGCCGCGCTCGACCACCCCAACATCGTCCGCGCGTACGATCTGGACGAGGACGAGACGCGGCACTTCCTCGTCATGGAGTACGTCGAGGGCGCCCTTTTGGGCGAGGTGGTCCGCAAGGGCGGGCCGATGTCGATCGGCCGCGCCTGCCACTACGCGCGGCAAGCGGCGATTGGCCTGCAGCACATCCACGAAGCCGGCCTGGTCCACCGCGATATCAAGCCGGACAACCTCATCGTCGATCGCGGCGGCACGGTCAAGATCCTCGACCTCGGCCTGGCCCGCTTTCTCAACACGTCCGAAGAGGTACTCACCAAGGGCATTCTCGGCACGCCCGATTACGTGGCGCCGGAGCAGTGCCAGGATAGCCATCACGTCGATATCCGGGCCGACATCTACAGCCTGGGCGGCACGCTCTACTTCTTGCTGACGGGTAGCACGCCGTTCGGTGAAGGCTCGGTGGCGCGAAAGCTGTTGTGGCATCAAACGCGGCCGCCGCGGCCGGTCAAGCTGTTGCGGCCGGAGGTGCCGGAGACGCTGGCGCAGGTGGTTCACAAGATGCTGGCCAAGAAGCCGGAAGAGCGCTATCCGACGCCGGCCGAGGTCGCGCGGGCACTGACGCCGTGGACCAAGCAGCCCATCCCCCTACCCACGGAAAGCGAGATGCCGCGCATCAGTCCCGCGGCCGGCGGCTTGGCCGCCGTGACGGCGGGCGATCTGGGGGACACGGTGGACGGATAATGCAAGTGGACGGTGAACGGTGGACGGTGGACGGTGGACGGTGGACGGAAAAGGCATAATGCAAGTGGACGGTGGACAGTGGACGTTGGACGGAAAAGGCATAATGCAAGTGGACGGTGGACGGTGGACGGAAAAGGCCACCGTTCAC
>JBBSES010000484.1:0-3991 GCA_038239465.1 Gemmatales bacterium | reverse complement strand
GCGTACGCCCGGGGGGGTTCCGGGTGGCAAACCCCGGGGGGCCAACCCCCCCCCGCTCGCCAGGATAGTGACGGAGCGGAGTTGCTAACCACAGGAGAATCCACATGCGCATCCACATCCTCCTCTACGACGGCTTCGACGAACTCGACGCCATCGCCTCTTACGAAGTGTTGCAAACCGCGGCGCTGGCGGGGGCGGCGCTGACCGTCGAACTGGCGGCCACGGACGCGAACGCCATCACGGCGGGTCACGGACTGACCCTGATGCCGCAAGCCGCTTTCCCCGCGGAGCCGCGCCCCAACCTGTTGATCGTGCCCGGCGGCGGCTGGGTAGGCCGGGCCGCGCGCGGCGCGCGGGCCGAGGTCGAGCGCGGCATCCTCGCGCCTCATATCGCGGAGTACCATCGAGCCGGCGTCGCCATCGCCGCGGTTTGCACGGGGGCCATGCTCGTCGCAGCCACGGGCTTGTTGCGCGGCCGACCGGCGATCACGCATCACGGCGCCGTCGATGACCTCCGCGCCGCCGGCGCCGAAATCGTGCAAGCCCGCGTCGTCGATGACGGCGACATCGTCACCTCCGGCGGCGTCACGTCCGGATTGGATTTGGCGCTGTGGCTAGTCGAGCGCTATGCCAACGCGACTCTAGCGTGCGACGTGGAACGGCGTTTGGAATACGAGCGCCGCGGCACCGTCTGGCGCCGGCCGTGAGCCGTCACCTGCGCCAGCGTTCCCACGGCACCAGCGGCAAATAGAGGCAAAGCATGTACAGCGGAAACGGCCCGAGCCTTAGCATCACGCCGCTGCCGACGTGGAAGCATACGCCCAGTATCAGGGCCGGCACGCGCGTCCGGCGATGCAGCATCCACAGGGGAAAGCCGAGTTCCCAAACGAGTGTTAGCCAGGCCAGCCCTTGCCACATCCACGAAGGAAACCATGTGGCGAGGCTCGGAGCGCGCGACCAATCGAGGCGCTCCATCACGATTTGGAGGGCGCTGCCATCGCGCCATGCGGCTCCGTGGAGCTTGTACCAGCCGTTGAGGAAGTAGATAAGTATGAGTTGCTGAAACAACAACCGCAGTGCCCAGGGATAAACGGCGACCGGAGCGGCGCGCGGGTGAAGCACCGACCACGCCGCGCCGCACGGCGTCAGCATGAGATAGAACAACAGGATGGTTCGCGCGTTATCGCCGCCGTTGATCAGATAGGGATTGACGTTGGCGATCGACAGGGCCAATCCCCAGGCACTGGCCGCGCACAACCGGGGCCAGACGCCGAGCATTAGCCCGATGGCCGCCAGTGCCCAGAGGACGAGGATCGCTTGCCAAGCGGCCGTGCTTTCCAGATGGGCGAGAGGCGACCACATCCAAAACGGGGGCCGATCGCGCCCGAAGACCTCCGGCGCTCCCAGACTGCCAGCGCCGAAAAAGGTCGATGCGTGCGGCCAATAGGTGAGGAGAATATCGAGCAGCAACACGGCGCCGGTGCCGACGCGCAGCGCCGCCAGCCGTTCCGCGGGCACCGGCGCCGCCCACCAGGCAGAGCGGCCGAGCGAACCGGGCAACCAGGGCCGAGCGCCCACGACGACGGGTTCAGTCATGCGCGATGCGGCCTCAATCGACCGGCTTCTCGACGACGATCTCTTCCGGCGGGATCCATACCACCTTGCCGTCGATCCAGGTGGCGACGGGGTAGCCGAGTTGCTTGTGGATCCAGAGGGCGCGTTGGAGGCCTTTTTGCAGTGCCTCGTCGATGGGCGTGCCCTCCGCGAATATCTCTTCAATCGACTTCGTGGGAGGAGTCTTCATGGTCGTACTCACGACGAAGCTGGTTCCAAATTGCCGCATTCGAGACGGTATGAGTGTTGATGAACGTGCCTTCAGCAACAGGTCGTAGCCCAGTGGCGGCGGAACCGTCGTAAATACGCCAACGGTCGGCAAGCGGGCGATATAGTGCAAAAAAGTTCCGCAGCCCCGCCGTGTAGCGTCGCCGAATGGTGTCGGGTGGGATATCGTGACCACCGGCGCGGACGCGCTCAGTTACGCGGGCAAGGGCCAGTTCCGGGCTGGGCAGCCACAAGAATACCAACTCGAAAAAATAGTCCTGCCGACGAAGTCCGGCGATCCATATCGTAAGTAACTTTCACGGTGCCTCCCAGTACTTGCGAATCTTGTCGTGCGGTAGATCGTTACTGCCAAGGGTGGGTCTACATCATCCGCCACAATGACTCGAACTAGAAACATATGGCCCTGGCCGAAATCGATCCTCGACTGGTAGGCTTTCTTGCCGTCCGGCATCGAGACGACTTGTTCGGGCCGTTGAAGAACGTCATCCACCGTTGCAGGAGAAACGCCACGCCGCCGCATCTCGTCCCGAGAGTGTCGAGATAGGCGATATTGCATCCTCCTTCACTCCGCCTCATATGCCAAATTCGGGGCCAACCAGCGTTCCACTTCCTTCACCGGCATCTTCTTTCGCCGCGCGTAATCCTCCACTTGATCCTCAGTAATCATATCGACGGCGAAGTAGCGCGCCTCGGCATGGCCGAAGTAGAAGCCGCTCACGGACGCGGCGGGCCACATGGCGTAACTCTCCGTCAGCTGGATTCCGGTCGCTTCCTCGACACCGAGCAGCCGCCAGAGAGTGCCTTTTTCCGTGTGGTCGGGGCAGGCGGGATAGCCGGGGGCCGGTCGAATGCCGCGGTATTTCTCGTCGATCAACTCGTCTTTGCTCAGCGGTTCGTGAATGCCCCATTCCTGGCGGGCGCGTTCGTGCAGCATTTCGGCCAGCGCCTCGGCGAGGCGGTCGGCGAGTGCTTTGGTCATGATGCTGCCGGGATCGTCCTGGTCGGCCTCGAATTGCTTGACCAGTTCGTCGCAGCCGACGCCAGTCGTCACCGCGAAGGCGCCGAGATAGTCGGGGCGGCCCGAAGATACCGGGGCGATGTAGTCAGCGAGGCTGCGGAACGTCGTCTGCCCCTCGCGTTCCCATTGTTGGCGGAGCATGGGGAAACGCGCTTGCTCTTGAGAGCGCGTGCCGTCGGCATAGATAACGATATCGTCGCCGTCGCTGTTGGCGGGGTAGAAGCCGTGGACGGCATGAGCCGTCAATAGTTTGTCGGCGACGATGCGCTTCAAGAGAGCTTGGGCGTCGGCGAACAAATCGGTGGCGACGGCGCCGACCTTGGCGTCGTTCAAGATCGCCGGGTATTTGCCGGCCAGTTCCCAGGCCATGAAGAAGGGCGACCAATCGATGTAGGGGACGATTTCCGTCAGAGGAATATCGCGCAGGACACGTTGGCCGACGAAGGCGGGTTTGGCAATCGGCGCGGTGGTCCAGTCGATGGTATAACGACGCTGAAGAGCCTCGGCATAGGGGGCCAATTTGCGTTGCTTGCGTTTGCTGAAACTATCTCGTTCGCGTTCTTGGGTGGCCCGGTTTTCCCTGTCGATGTCGGGCCTGGCGTCGGCGCGGTTGAGGCGGTCCACGACGCCGACGCAGCGCGAGGCGTCTTTGACGTGAATCACGGTTTCGCGATAGGCCGGCGCGATCTTGACGGCCGTGTGTTTGACGCTGGTCGTGGCGCCGCCGATGAGCAGCGGGATATGAAACCCCTCGCGCTCCATCTCGCGGGCGACGTGGACCATCTCGTCCAGCGATGGCGTGATCAGCCCCGAGAGGCCGATCATGTGGGCGCCTTCCTCGCGGGCCGTTTTAAGAATCTTCTCGCACGGCACCATGACGCCGAGGTCGATGATCTCATAATCGTTGCAGCCCAGGACGACGCCGACGATGTTCTTGCCGATATCGTGAACGTCGCCTTTAACGGTGGCCATCACGATCTTGCCGCGCGCCTGGCGCTTGCCCCCGGCTTCTCCCTTTTGCGCGTCCATGAACGGCAAGAGATACGCCACCGCTTTTTTCATGACGCGGGCGCTCTTCACCACTTGCGGAAAAAACATCTTACCGGCGCCGAAGTGGTCGCCGACGACGTT